>NZ_JASONC010000001.1:0-248676 GCF_030217065.1 Corynebacterium sp. UMB4614 | reverse complement strand
GCTACCCGTCGTCGCCTTGGTAGGCCATTACCCCACCAACAAGCTGATAGGCCGCGGGCTCATCCTCCACCGAAAAAACTTTCCACCAACCACACTAAAGATTGGTCCTATCCGGTATTAGACCCAGTTTCCCAGGCTTATCCCGAAGTGAAGGGCAGATCACCCACGTGTTACTCACCCGTTCGCCACTCGAGTACCCCTGCAAGCAGGGGCCTTTCCGTTCGACTTGCATGTGTTAAGCACGCCGCCAGCGTTCGTCCTGAGCCAGGATCAAACTCTCCATAAAAGCCATGAGGCCCAAAACAATGAAGAGCCAACATCAACTGGCTAAACAAAAAATAAAAAAGAACTACTGACAAGAAATTAACATCGTCACTCAGAAACAAATGACAACAATCCTTGATAAGTAGACACGAAAACCACACCAAACAAAACCGTTTGGTACAGCTTCAGGCGTATTCACAACCAATCACCACACACCACAAAAAATAGTGTGTCGAGCTGGTTATGCCACAATTTTTAACGACCATCACTACACAACAAACAATTGTGTAGACACCTGCATCAAGGACTTTTTCGCAAAGCCCCCGAAACACACTAAACAGTGCATCAAGCGACAGTCGGTGGCATGAACAACACCCACGTATCAACCACTCCCCACCACCAACAACGGTGGCGCGTCAGAGCAGACTGCATCATCATGTTCCAAGTCATGTATAAAAAATCAAACAAATCCCAACCACACAAAAACTGTGTGTCAGAACCGTTGATCTGCTTGGTTCATCACGCTATTGAGTTCTCAAACAACATATGCACACAACAATCCACAACCACAACACTGTGGAGCTTCACGTTGAGGCGGATTCCAACCCTATCACCCACATGAACCAGAAGCAAACCGGAGGAAAACTCACGATCACTTGGCGTTCACACACTCGGTGACAAGAAACAAGACCGAAAGGGAAATCCAACCACCCGGCGTCTGCGCCGTCGGCCTTGCAGATCAATAATCTACACACAGCCCACAACAAACACAAAACCCCAGGTGGAAGCAGAAAACCCGGACATCGTCTTGATTAACGATGCCCGGGTTTGTTCAACAGTCGCGGGGCTTTACTCCACAACCGGCGGGGCGGCACTCACGCTTAGGAGCTGATCTTCGCGCCGGCGAAGTTCTTCTTCCCCTTACGCAGCACGAGCCAGCCACCAACCAGAAGATCCTCCGCAGAGACGGTCCACTCGGCGTCTTCGATGCGCTCGTTATTTACGTACGCGCCGCCCTCCTTGATGGTTCGGCGAGCCGCGCCATTGGATTTTTCCAGACCAGAAGCGACGAGCAGTTCGACGAGGCTCACGCCAACAGCGCCCTCCGCGACCGTCGTTTCCTGGAGTGCCGCGGCGAGAGTCTGCTCGTCGAGCTCACTCAAGTCAGCGCGACCGAACAGTGCCTGGGCAGCCAGCTCAACCTTGGCGACGGCGTCCTCACCGTGAACCAGTGCAGTCATCTCCTGGGCGAGAATGCGTTGCGCCTCCCGCTTGAACGGGCGCTCGGCAACCTCAACGGCAAGGCGGTCGATTTCCTCACGCTCCAAGAAGGTGAACATCTTCAGGAACTTCACCACGTCGGCGTCGGCGGTATTGAAGAAGTACTGGTACCAGCTGTACGGGCTGGTCAGCTCCGGATCCAGCCACAGGTTCCCGCCACCCGTGGACTTGCCAAACTTCTTACCCTCGGAGTCCGTGACCAGCGGAACGGTCAGACCGTGGACCGAATCCCCGTCCATGCGGCGGACCAGGTCTACACCGGACACGATGTTGCCCCACTGATCAGAGCCACCGACCTGCACGCAGACGTCGTGCTCGCGGTGCAGGTGAACGAAGTCATTCGCCTGCAGCAGCATGTAGGAGAACTCGGTGTAAGAGATGCCGTCGGCAGCGAGGCGACGCTTCACGGTGTCACGGGAGAGCATCGTGTTCAGCGAGAAGTTCTTACCCAGGTCGCGCAGGAAGTGGATCACGGACATCTTGCTGATCCAGTCAGCGTTGTTGACCAGCGTCGCGGCGTGCAGCTTTTGACCTGCCTCAGAGAGCTCAGGACTGCCCTCGAAAAGGAGGAAAGCGCGCAGCTGCTTCTTGATGTGCTCCACGTTTGCGGCGACCTGCTCCTCGGTCAGCATGGAACGCTCACCCACATCGCGCGGGTCGCCAATCATGCCGGTGGCGCCACCAGCCAGAGCGAAAGCCTTGTGCCCGGCCAGCTGGAAACGGCGCAGGAGAAGCAACGGAACCAGGTGACCGGCGTGCAAGGAATCACCCGTCGGGTCGAAACCGCAGTAGACCGCGGTCGGGTTCTTCAGCTGCTCACGGAGCTCATCAAGGTCGGTGGAGTCGGCGATCAGCCCGCGCCACTGCAGCTCATCAACCAGGTTGGAGTTTTGAGTCGTCTCGTTAGACATGTTTTTCCTCGTCAAAGATGTGTGATCGTTTTTAAGCTTCTGCCAGCGGCCAGTCGACCGCCTCATCGGTGAGCAGAACCGGGATGCCATCGGAGACCGGATAAGCACGTCCCAGCCGCGGGTTCACCAGATAGTCGCCGTGATCCTCCAGCGGCTGCTTGTCTTGCGGGCAGGCGAGGATCTCCAGAAGCTTCGGATCAATCATGCGTCTCATTGTAGCGACATCTTTTCCGACCGTTCGCTTGGCTACCCTTACCCGGACTCCTCCCTCTCCCCCTGTGTTCTTTGCCCTTGTTTTCGGACGCCGCGCTCGCCTGGCTGCTGCTTCAGGTTCACTCATTGTTTGCGTGTCCGAAGCGTTCGCTATGGTGGGTGCCGTACCGAAATACGGGCGCCCCTGATGTGGCTGGGGCTGAGATCGCGCATGGCAGCGCGGAACCGTCTGAACCTGTCTGGTTAGCACCAGCGAAGGAAGTTGGAGGGGCTCTTTATGAGCGCGCAAAACGCAGATATTTACGCGTCCGAAATTCACCCAAAGCACCGTTACGCACCCCTGCGGGTCAACGGTCTCGAGGTGCCGCAGACCGCGATCGACCTGGACGATTCCCCCACTGGACCGAACGAGCCGGTGAAGATCTACCGCACCCGCGGTCCCTACGCGGAGCCGGAGGTGGGCCTGCCCGCGCTGCGCAGCGAGTGGATCCAGGAACGCGGTGACGTCGAGGAATACGAGGGCCGGAAGCGCAACCTGCTGGACGACGGCACCCGGGCCGCCAAGCGCGGCGCAGCCAGCGAAGAATGGCGTGGCGAGAAGCGCGCACCACTTCGAGCGAAGCAGGGGCAGCGCGTGACGCAGATGGCTTATGCCCGCCGCGGGGAGGTCACCCGCGAGATGGAGTTCGTCGCACTGCGCGAGAACTGCGACGTCGAGAAGGTGCGCGCGGCGGTGGCCTCCGGCCGGGCGATCATCCCGAACAACGTCAACCACCCGGAATCCGAGCCGATGATCATCGGTAACCAGTTCCTCACCAAGATCAACGCCAATATCGGCAACTCCGCGGTGACCAGCTCCATCCGCGAGGAGGTCGACAAGCTGCGCTGGGCGACCCGTTGGGGCGCGGACACCGTCATGGACCTGTCCACCGGTAACGACATCCACACCACCCGCGAGTGGATCCTACGCAACTCCCCTGTTCCGATCGGCACCGTTCCGATCTACCAGGCACTGGAGAAGGTGGGTGGCGTGGCCGAGGACCTGACCTGGGAGATCTTCCGCGACACGGTCATCGAGCAGGCCGAGCAGGGCGTGGACTACATGACCGTGCATGCAGGCGTGCGCTTGCCGTTTGTGCCGCTGACATCCAAGCGTGTCACCGGCATCGTCTCCCGCGGCGGGTCGATCATGGCGGGCTGGTGCTTGGCCCACCACAAGGAGTCCTTCCTCTACGAGAACTTCGATGAGCTGTGCGAAATCTTCGCGGCCTACGACGTCGCGTTCTCCCTGGGTGACGGTCTGCGGCCAGGCTCCATCGCCGACGCCAACGACACCGCCCAGTTCGCGGAGCTGAAGACCATCGGCGAACTGTGCAAGCGCGCCTGGGATTACGACGTCCAGGTCATGATCGAAGGCCCGGGACATGTGCCGCTGAACAAGATCCAGATCAACAACGAGAAGGAAGAGGAATGGTGCGGGGGCGCGCCGTTCTATACCCTTGGGCCGCTGGTCACGGATATCGCACCGGGTTATGACCACATCACCTCCGCGATCGGCGCGGCGAACATCGCTGCCGGTGGCACCGCGATGCTGTGCTACGTCACCCCGAAGGAGCACCTGGGGCTGCCGAATAAGGACGACGTGAAGACCGGCGTGATCACCTACAAGCTCGCCGCGCACGCCGCAGACGTGGCCAAGGGCCATCCCGGCGCCCACGAGTGGGACGATGCCATGAGTAAGGCCCGCTTCGAGTTCCGCTGGCACGACCAGTTCGCGCTCTCGCTAGACCCCGACACCGCGCAGGCGTACCACGACGAGACGCTGCCGGCTGAGCCCGCGAAGACCGCTCACTTCTGTTCGATGTGTGGCCCGAAGTTCTGCTCCATGCGCATCAGCCAGGACATTCGCGACGAATTCGGCGACAAGATGGCCGCAGACCTGGGGCTACCAAGCATCGGCCAGCCCGAGGACGCAGCACATGCCGACGCGGACGTCCTCGCGGCAGTCGAGGCTGGCATGGACGAAAAGTCCGCTGAGTTCCTGGAACGTGGCGGGCAGATCTACTTGGAGGATGATGCGAGTGTGCAACACAGTTGATAACGGTGGGGACCAGCCGGGCGCAGGCCCGGCCCAGGGCGCGCAGGCGGTGACTCCCCGCGCACTAGACCCCCGGTCGCTGACCTGCTACCTCGTCACCGGTCGCATCCCAGACCTCGACTGGGACGAGGAGTGCGAGGAGATCACCCGGATCGCCGCTGAGGCAGCAGCCGGCGGTGCCGGGGTGATCCAGGTGCGCAGCAAGCCGATCACGGTGCGTCAGCTTACGGAGCTTTCCATCCGGATCGCAGCGGCAGTCGCCGAAACGAACTCGAGAACGTTGGTCCTCATCGACGACCGCGTGGACGTCGCCGCTGCCCTCATGCCAGAGCACAACATCCACGGCGTGCACATCGGCCAAGACGACATCGACCCGCGCCTGGCGCGCGCTGTGCTGGGAGACGACGCGATCATCGGGCTGACCACCGGCACCCTGGAACTGGTGGAGGGCGCAAACGCCTACGCGGACGTCATCGACTACGTCGGTGCTGGGCCCTACCGCCCCACCCCGACGAAAAACTCAGGCCGCGATCCACTCGGGCTGGAAGGCTACCCTGCGCTGGTCACAGCCTCCGAGGTGCCGGTCGTCGCGATCGGAGACGTCCGCGCCGAGGACGCCGCAGATCTTGCTGCCACGGGTGTGGCTGGGTTGGCGATCGTCCGCGGAATCATGCAGGCCGAGGATCCGAAGGCCTATGCCGCAAGCGTGATTTCCCAGTTTTCGGGGGCCAACGAGCGTTAGATAGGGCCTATGAGCACACCCGGAACGAGAGCGCGCCGAGTCTTTATCAGCGTTGCTACCCTCCTGCTCACCGCGGGCTGGTCGGCGAATCACTTCGCGTCCGTGCTCGTGGCGCTGCGCGAGCAACTCAACCTGTCGCCGCTGCTGGTTAACGGCGCATATGGGATCTACGCGCTGGGTTTGGTGCCGAGCCTTCTTGTCGGCGGTGCGCTGGCCGACCGGTTCGGCGGACGTCTGGTGGCATTGGCGGGCTCGCTCATCGCGGTGGTGGGTAACAGCATCCTCATGCTCTTCCACGGGGCGCCTGGGCTGCTCACCGGCCGCTTCATCGTCGGACTGGGTGTAGGGCTTGTCGTCAGCGCGGGCACCGCGTGGGCGGCCCGGCTGAATGGAGCTGCGGGCTCGACTCTCGCTGGCATCGTTCTCACCTCAGGCTTCGCACTGGGGCCGGTCATCTCCGGGCTCGCCGAGTTCGCATTCTCGCCACTCTGGCTGCCTTTTGTGCTGAGCATCATCGCCTCACTCATGGCCGTGGTGTTTTCGCTGCGCACTGGTGACATGCCCCGGCGGATCCTGGCCGTCGCGGAGGATCCGCAGGTCGATCCGAGTGCCTCACCCCGCAAGGCGCTGGCTACCTCGGTGCCGGTGGCGATGTGGGTCTTCGCGGCGATCACCACGGCCTTTGTGGGATTAGCCGCGCGGGTCGCTGAATACTTCGAGACCGGGGTATTCCTGCCTGGGATCGCCGCAGCGGTGGGCTTCGGCGCGGGTCTGGCGATCCAAGCGGCCGGGCGTCGCTGGGGCTGGGGCCCGGGATCCGGAGTGGTGGGCATCCTGTGCGCAGGGGCCGGTTTCCTCGTCGTCGCCCTCGGCGGCGAGGCCCCCTCACTGCCGCTATTCTTCCTGGCCACTGTGCTGCTCGGGCTCGGCTATGGCCTTTGCCTGCGCGACGGTCTACTGGACGTCAACGCCTACTCCCCTGCTTCGCACCGTGGCCGCGTCCTCGGGGCCTACTACGTCGCAACCTACGTGGGTTTCGCCCTGCCTCCGCTGATGCAGGTGCTGGAGCCGCGAGTGGGTCCGTCAGTCCCCTTCGCCGTTTTGACCGCCATCGCGGTGGCCGCTGCAGTGCTGCGCAGCTGGCAGATCCGAACTGGCTACCTTAACCGCACATGAGGCAGCCGAAGACCTTGTCCGTTTTCCGAGAAGCACTATCTACAACCGCGGGATGCGCTTCTGCAGCCCACGCAGTTCGTGGCGCAAGCGCGCCGCTAGAAAGAATGACACTTTGAGTAGCTACGAGCACGTGATTATCGGCGCCGGGATCATTGGTCTCAGCACCGCCGTGGAGCTGACCCGTGCCGGGGTACCCGCGACCGATATCGCGATCATCGACCCAGCCCCGATCAGCGGTGCCTCGTGGGTGGCGGGCGGCATGCTCGCCCCCGTCGCCGAGGTGCAGTACGGGCAGGAGGAGCTCTACCCCCTGATGATCCGCGCCGCCGAGCTGTGGCCGGCGCTGCGCGAAGCCGTGGAATCAGACACGGACCTTCCCACCGGTTATCGGGAGGAGTCCACGCTCGTGGTCGCTGCTGACCGCGCCGACGCCACCCACCTCGCCGAATTGCTGGAGCACCAGCGCGCCCACGGGATGACGGCCACCCGGCTGCCCGTGCGTCAAGCCCGCAAACTTGAGCCTGGGCTGCACCCGCAGCTGGCTGGAGCCGTGGAGATCCCCGGCGACCATCAAGTCAACCCCCGGTTGTACTGCGCGGCGGCCGTCGACGTCCTGAAAAAGAAGGGCGCGACCTTCGTGGAGCAGGAAGCGACCGGGCTGGTGCACAGCAGCGAAGCGGCGGGTTCTGATGCCGACCTCCGTAACGCAGGACCAGACAGCGGGTGCACCGCGGTCCGTCTCGCCGACGGCTCGGCGGTGAGTGTTAGCGGGAGCGTCTACGTCTGCAACGGCGTGGGGGCAGCAAAACTCAACGGCGCCCCTGCCCTGCCGGTGCGGCCCGTGCGCGGGGACCTGATCCGCCTCGGGGTCCCCGAAGGCCGGCCCGCCCCGGTGGAGCGCGTGATCCGGGGTTTCTTCGAGGATCGGCCAATCTACGTCATCCCCCGCACCGACGGCACGATCGCCGTGGGCGCGACGACACGGGAGGACGAACGGCGGGCACCCGCTGCCGACGGGGTCTACACCCTGCTGCGCGACGCCATCCGCGTGGTGCCGGGCATCGAGGACTGCGAATTCATCGAGGCGCTCGCCGGGGAACGCCCAGGCACTCCCGACGACCTACCCCTGATCGGCAAGACCAGCGGGAATGTGGTCATCTCGGCGGGATACTTCCGGCACGGCATTCTGTTGTCTGCACTGGGCGCTAAGGTGACGGCACACCTGGGGCTCAGCGCTGGTGATGGTGATGCGGCGTTGGGCGAGGCCGCAGAGGCGGCCGGGGTGAGCCTCGAGGCGTGCCGCTGGGAGCGCTTCGCGACCGAAACGCACTGAGCCAGTGGCACGCGACTGGGAGATAATGGGCCAAGAGAACGCCCGTAACAGGACGAGAGAGAGGACGCTGAGAATGAACTACACGGTGAACCAGGAAGAGCGCCAGGGCAAGGCGGGACTCACGATCGCCGAGGTCGTTGCCAACGAGACCGGCGAAAAGGATGCCACGGGCATCGCGATCGCGCTGAACCAGGCGGTCGTGCCACGCAGCCAGTGGGAGAACCGCGAGGTGGCCGACGGCGACGAGATCGACATCCTCGTCGCGGTCCAGGGCGGTTAGGGCTACCGCTTCCGGCTTCATCGGCTTTAACGAGCCACGATGACCCGAAACGACGGCACTAGTAGACGCAGAAGAAGAAGGCATAGATGCTTGAAATCGCAGGTAAGAAGTTCGACTCGCACCTAATCATGGGTACCGGCGGGGCGACCAGCCAAACGCTGCTCGAGAAGGCGCTGGTGACCAGCGGCACCCAGCTGACCACCGTGGCAATGCGCCGCTTCCGGGCAGGCAACAGCACTGGCACCGCTGGAGCTTCGAACGGCGCTGCGGGAGGCGAGAGCGTCTTCGGGCTGTTGAACCGCCTGGGAATCGACGTCCTGCCGAATACCGCGGGCTGCCGGACCGCCAAGGACGCGATCCTCACCGCCCAGCTCGCCCGCGAGGCGCTGGGCACCAACTGGGTGAAGCTGGAGCTCATCGCCGACGACCGCACGCTGCTGCCCGACGTGGTGGAGCTGGTGGACACTTGCGAAATGCTGGTCGCCGAAGGCTTCGAGGTGCTGGCTTACACCAGCGACGACCCCGTGGTCGCCAAGCGACTGGAGGACGCCGGGGCGGCGGCCGTGATGCCGCTGGGCTCCCCGATCGGCACGGGGCTGGGGATCCTCAACCCGCACAATATCGAGCTGATCTGCGCCCGCGCCTCCGTCCCGGTGCTGCTCGACGCCGGGGTGGGCACGGCATCGGACGCCGCGCTCGCCATGGAACTTGGCTGCAGCGGCGTGCTGCTCGCCAGCGCCGTCAACCGCTGCCAGGATCCGGTCGCTATGGCCACCGCCATGAGGCACGCGGTCGAGGCCGGCCGCCTGGCAGCCGCGGCGGGTCGCATCCCGCAGCGCACCCACGCGGAGGGTGCGCTGGCCAGCTCCAGCTTCGAGGGCCTGGCCTCCTGGGACGAGGACTGGGCTGAGGAGGTGCTCTAAGCGTGGCTGAAAGCACACACACTCCTTCACCGCGCACCGCGGAAACCGAGCAGGCCTTCCCCGCCGGGGACTTCGTCTCCCTTCCCTACCGGGAGCAGCGGCGCACCGCCCGCCACCTAAACCTGCCTGGCTTCGGGCCCGCCGAGCAGCAGCGGCTGCACGACGCCCGCGTGCTCGTCGTCGGGGCCGGCGGATTGGGTTGCCCTGCGATGCAGTCCCTGGCTTCGGCCGGGGTAGGCACGATCGTGCTCTACGACGACGACACGGTGGACGTGACCAACCTGCACCGCCAGATCCTGTTCTCGGCCGAGGACGTCGGCCGGGCAAAGGTGGATGCGGCTACCGACGCCCTGCAGCGCATCCAGCCGGATATTGAGGTCGAAACCCACCAGTACCGCCTGGACGCGAACAATATCGTCGAGGCCTTCCGGCAGGTCGATCTGGTCATCGACGGCTCCGATAACTTCGACACGAAGTTTCTAGTCGCCGACGCCGCCGAAATCTCCGGCACACCCCTGGTCTGGACCACGGTGCTGCGCTTCGCCGGGCAGATCTCGGTGTTCAACTCCACCGCCAGCGGTGAGCGCGGCATCGGTCTGCGGGATCTGTTCCCCGAGAAGCCAAGCGGAGATTCGATCCCCGACTGCGCGAGCGCCGGCGTGTTGGGTGCGACCACCGCGGTGATGGGCGCGCTGGCGGCCACGGAGGCCATCAAGTGGGTCACCGGGGTCGGCCAGCCGCTGCTGGGCACGGTTGTGAGCTACGACGCGCTGACCGCGCGCACCCAGAGCTTCCGCATCGCCCCTGACCCGAGCCGCCAGCCAGTCGTGGCCCTGTCCCCCAACGACGGCCCCGCATCCTCCACTACCGCCTGCGCAGTCCAGTCCCCGGAGGACTCGCACACCACGCCAGACCAGGACCCAGGCCCCCGCCCAGCGAAGGCACCGAGTAACGCCGCTCTGCACGAGCTCGTCCGCACCGGAAAGGCCTTCACGGTGGACGTCCGCGAGTACCACGAAACGCTCCTCGCCCAGCCGAGCTTCATCGGCGAGCAGGGCGCCGACGAGCACCTAGCGATGTCCGCGCTCGCGGATCCCGCGGGCACCCTGGACGTTGCCTCCCCTGCAGTGGCCGAGGCCTTCGCCCGCCACCAGGGCACCGACGCGGTGGTCTACTGTGCCTCCGGGGTGCGCAGCCAGCACTTCGTCGAAAAATACGGGCAGGCTGCCAGCGAGTATGGAATCACGCTGCACAACCTGCCCGGAGGGGTGCGGGGCTAAACTCCGCGAGGCTCTTTCCTTAGCCGCGGACCGGCTTTTCCGCCCACCCGCGCAGCTCACCGGAGAGCTTCTCGACGCGCTCGCGCTGCTCGGCGACCCGCACACCAGCGGTGCCGCCGCGGGTCGACCGGGACGCCACCGCGCCGTCGATGGTGAGCACCTCGCGGACCTCCGGGGTGAGCCGGGAATCCACGGAGGCGAGCTCCTCGTCGGTGAGGTCGATGAGGTCCACGCCGCGGGACTCCGCGATGCGAACACAGGAGCCCGAGGCCTCATGGGCCTCACGGAACGGCACGCCCTGGCGCACCATCCACTCCGCCAGATCCGTCGCGAGCGTGAAGCCCGCCGGGGCGAGCTCGCGCATGCGGTCCTCGTGGAAGGTCAGGGTGGACACCAGGCCCGTCATCGCCGGCAGCAGCAGGTTGAGCTGCGCGACCGAGTCGACGATCGGCTCCTTATCCTCTTGCAGGTCGCGGTTGTACGCCAGCGGGAGGCCCTTCAGGGTGGCCATCAAGCCGGCGAGGTTACCGATCAACCGACCCGTCTTGCCGCGCACCAGCTCTGGCACGTCCGGGTTCTTCTTCTGCGGCATGATCGAGGAGCCGGTGGACCAAGAATCGGAGAGCGTGACGTAACCGTACTCCGGGGTGCACCAGTAGATGATCTCCTCGGCCAGGCGGGACATGTCCACCGCGATCTGCGCCAGCACGAAGGCCGTCTCGGAGGCGAAGTCGCGGGAGGAGGTGCCATCCAGGGAGTTATCCGCCGCAGAGTCGAAGCCGAGCTCTTCTGCGATAGCCTCCGGGTCCAGCTTCAGCGAGGAGCCAGCCAGCGCGCCCGAGCCATAGGGCGAGACGGCCAGGCGCTTATCAAGGTCCTGCAGGCGCTGGAGATCGCGCAGCAGCGGCTGGGCGTGAGCCAGCAACGAGTGGGCCAGCAGGATCGGCTGGGCAGCCTGGGAGTGAGTCTTACCCGGCATGATGGCCTCTGGGTGAGCCTTCGCTTGGGCAGCCAGCGCGTCGATGAGCTCGGTGACCTGGACGGCGATATCGCGGATCGCATCGCGGATCCACATGCGGAACATCGCAGCCACCTGGTCATTGCGGGAACGTCCCGCGCGCAGGCGACCGCCGACCTCTGGGCCGACCCGGTCGATCAGGCCGCGCTCCATCGCGCCGTGGACGTCCTCGTCGGAGGGTGCGGGGACGAAGGAACCATCCGCGACGTCCCGACCCAGCTGGTCCAGCCCGTTCAGCATGGTCTCCAGGTCGGCGTCGGAGAGGAGCCCGGCCCGGTTCAACACCTTCGCGTGCGCCTTCGAGGCGAGCACGTCATAGGGGGCGAGCACCCAGTCGAAGTGGGTGGACACGGACAGCGCGAACATGGCCTCCGAAGGGCCGCCGGAAAAGCGGCCGCCCCAGAGCGCGCCCTCGTTCGTGCCGTGCTTGTCCAGCGAACCGGGGTTGGACGCACCGTGATCTGCCATTGAAGGATTCCTCTCCGTGAGTGACGTCGTGAAAGAAAGTCGGTCTTAAAGAAACTAACGGCGGGCAGCCCCGCGAACGGGACCGCCCGCCAGGAAGGGGCTATTACAGGATGCCCATATCGCGCTTAGCGGCGATCTTGGAGGACAGGCCGTGCAGCTCGACGAAGCCCTTGGCCAGGGACTGGTCGAAGCTGTCGCCCTCGTCGTAGGTGGCCAGGTTAAAGTCGTAGAGGGAGTGGTCGGAACGGCGGCCGTTGATGATGATGTTGCCGGCGTGCAGCACCAAGCGGATGTCGCCGGTGACGTGCTCCTGGGACTCCTCGATGAAGGCATCCAGGGAGCGCTTCAGCGGGGAGAACCACAGACCGTCGTAAACCAGGTCGGACCACTCAGCGTCGATGCCGCGCTTGTAGCGGGCCAGCTCGCGCTCGATGGTCACGGCCTCCATAGCCTCGTGGGCACGGATGAGGGTCATCGCGCCCGGAGCCTCGTAGATCTCGCGGGACTTGATGCCCACCAGACGGTCCTCGACCATGTCCAGGCGGCCAACACCCTGCGCACCGGCGCGGCGGTTGAGCTCCTCGATGGCCTCCAGGACGGTGACCTTGCGGCCGTCGATGGCCACCGGCACGCCGGATTCGAAGGAGATGATGACCTCATCCGGGGCCTGGCCCAGCGCCGGGTCCTCGGTGTAGGCGTAGACGTCCTTGGTCGGGGCGTTCCACAGATCCTCCAGGTAACCGGTCTCGACGGCGCGGCCCCAGACGTTCTGGTCGATGGAGAACGGGGAGGACTTGGACTGCTCGATCGGGATGTTGTTTTCCTCGGCGAAGGCGATGGCCTTGTCGCGGGTCCAGGCGTAATCGCGGGCCGGTGCGATGATCTCCAGCTCCGGTGCGGTGTTGGCGAAGCCGACCTCGAAACGGACCTGGTCGTTACCCTTACCGGTGCAGCCGTGGGCGACGGCGGTGCCGTTGTGCTCCTTGGCAGCCTCGGCCATGTGCTTGACGATCAGCGGGCGGGAGATCGCGGAGACCAGCGGGTACTCCTTCATGTACAAACCGTTGGCCTTGATCGTCGGCAGGCAGTAGTCGTTGGCGAACTCGTCACGGGCGTCCACCACGATGGACTCCACGGCGCCGGCGCCGAGCGCGCGCTGGCGGACGGTCTCCATGTCCTCGCCGCCCTGGCCCAGGTCGATGGACACGGCGATGACCTCAGCGTTGCGCTCCTTGGCGATCCAGCTGATGGCGACGGTGGTGTCCAGACCACCGGAGTATGCGAGTACGACGCGATCCTTCATTGAGGTTTCCTTTCCCCGTTTTCTGTTCTTCTTTTAAAGATTCTAGTTGCTGTGATTTTTTGTTGAGCATCCGGCGCGGGCTAGTGGCGTCCATTCTGGACTGCCGCTCTCCCACCGGATCGCCGGCACGGTTGCTAGCCGCGGGCCAGCTCCGCGAAATACTCCGCGACCTGGGCCCCACTGTGTCCTTCGCGGGCGAGCACGAAGACCGTGTCATCACCCGCGATGGTACCCACCGTCTGTGGCAGTTCCGAGCGGTCGAGGACGCTGGCCAGGTATTGGGCCGCCCCCGGCGGGGTGCGCAGCACCGCGATGTTGCCGGAATCGTCGTGGGCGACCAGCAGCTCGGAGAGCACCCGGCGCAGGTGTGCGGGCCCGTCCCCCACCATGGCTTCCGCCAGGGTGTAGTGGGACTTGCCGTCGGTGCGTACCTTGCGGGCTCCCAGGTCCACGAGATCCCGGGAGAGCGTGGCCTGCGTGATCTCGATATCCATGGTGTGCAGGATGTCGAGCAGCTCGCGTTGGTTCGCCACCCGGTGCTGGCCGATCACCCGAGCGATGGCTGCCTGCCGGGCAGACTTCGATGGCGCGGCCGACCGGTCTAACGGAGCAGCCATACCATCAGCGCCTTTTGCGCGTGCAGGCGGTTTTCGGCCTCGTCGAAGACCACCGACTGCTCGCCGTCGATGACCTCAGCGGTGACCTCGTTGCCCCGGTACGCGGGCAGGCAGTGCAGGAAGATCGCGTCCTCCTTCGCCTCCGCCATGAGCTCCTCGTTGACCTGGTAGGCGCGCAGGGCGCTGCGGTCGACGTTCGGGTCCTGGCCCATGGACACCCACGTGTCGGTGATGACGACGTCGGCGTCCGCGGCGGTGACCTCATCCGTCACGGTGACGGTGGCACCGGTCTCCGCGGCCCGCTTCTTCGCCCGCTCCACGAACTCCGCCTCCGGCTGGAAGCCCTCCGGGGCGCAGATCGTGATGTCGATGCCCGCGGTGGCGAAGCCGAGCATGTAACTATTGGCCATGTTGTTGGCGCCATCGCCGAAGTAGATAGCCTTCAGGCCGGCCAGCTCGCCCTTCTTCTCCCGGATGGTCTGCAGGTCCGCGAGGATCTGGCAGGGGTGGAAATCATCGGAGAGGGAGTTGATGATCGGCACCGTCGCGGTTTCGGCCATCTCCGCGAGGTTGCTGTGCGCACCAGTGCGCCACACGATCATGCTGGCGAACCGGGAGAGCACCGCGCCGGTGTCCTGGAAGGTCTCCCCCTTGCCCATCTGCGAGCTGCCGGAGTCCACGACGATCGGGCTGCCACCCAGCTCGGTGATGCCGGCGCTGAAGGAGAAGCGGGTGCGGGTGGAGGTCTTGTCAAACAGCACCGCCACGGACTGGCGCTCCAGGATGTTGCGGAAGGGGTTGCCGTAGCGGTCGGCCTTCACCTTCTCCGCCAGGTCCAGGACCTGCGCCTGCTCGGCCGGGGTGAGGTCGTCGTCCGCCAGCATGTGGCGCAGGGGCTTGGTGTTCTTTTCTGCGAGGGTCATTTCTAGCTTTCTGTGGTCGACGTCTCGGTTGGGGTTGGTAGGTCGTCGAGCATCGCGGTGATCTTCAACGCTGCCTCGTCGGCCTCGGTCGGGCTCAAGTTCAGCGGCGGCACGATGCGCAGTACCTCCGGCGAGGGCTTGTTCAGCAGGATTCCGTAGTCCGCGGGGTCGAGCTCGCACGGGGTGTCCAAGACGACGCCAAGCATCAGACCGCGGCCGCGGATCTCGGTGACCCGCGGGTGGTCCTGCAGGGCAGCGACCAGCTGCGCCCCGACCTGCTGCACGTTCTCCAGCAGGTTCTGCTCCTTGATCTCGTCGATCACGGCATTGGCCGCGGCGCAGACCACCGGGTTCCCACCGAAGGTGGTGCCGTGCATGCCCTTGGCCAGCAGCTGGGCTCGGGGCATGGCCAGGCAGGCGCCGATCGGCAGCCCGCCGCCCAGCCCCTTGGCCATGGTGATGACGTCCGGAACAACGCCGGAGCCATCGGACTGGAAACCAAACCAGGCACCGGTGCGCCCCATCCCCGCCTGGACCTCGTCGATGACGAGGAGAATCCCACGCTCGTCGCAGATGCGACGCAGCCCGGCGAGGAAGCCCTCCGGGGCGGGGATCACGCCAGTCTCGCCCTGGATGGCCTCCAGAAAGATGGCGGCGGTGTTCTCGTCGGCCATGGCGTCGACGGCGTCGAGATCGCCGTAGGGGTAGTACTCCACGCCCGCTGGCATCGGCTCGAAAGGCTTGCGCTTATCCGGCTGGCCGGTCAGCGCCAGGGATCCCATCGTGCGCCCGTGGAAGCCGCGCTGGGCGGCCAGGATCTTCGGCCGCCCGGTAGCGCGCGCGATCTTGAACGCAGCCTCGTTGGCTTCGGCGCCCGAGTTGCAGAAGAACACGCGTGCATCCGCGGCCTCCTCGGTGCCGACCAGCGAGGTCACCTTGCCCGCAAGCTCGATGACCTGCGGGTGGGCGAAGACGTTCGAGGTGTGCCCCAGGGTCTGCAGCTGGGTGGTCACGGCCTCCACGATCGCGGGGTGTGCATGCCCAAGGGCATTCACCGCGATGCCGGACAGCAGGTCGAGGTACTTCTTGCCCTCGCTGTCCCAGACGTAGCTGCCCTGCCCCTTAACGAGGTTCAGCGCCGGCGTGCCGTAAGTGTCCATTAGCGTGTGCTGCCAGCGGTCCTGCCACGTCGAATCCGTGGCGGGAGTGGCTTGAGATTCAGTGTTGCTCATCGCCTTGATCCTTCGGGTTGTGCGTCGGAAGAGCCTTGGTGCTGGGTTTAGTGTTCGTAAGACTCGGAGGAAATCATCGTGCCGATACCGCCTTCGGTCATCAGCTCGAGGAGCACCGAGTGCGGGACGCGTCCGTCGATGACGTGGGCGGCCTTCACGCCGTTGTGGATGGCATCCAGGCAGGCGGTCATCTTCGGGATCATGCCGCTATCCAAGGTCGGGAGGAGCTCCTCCAACTCCGCCGGGGTCAGGCTGGAGACCAGCGAGTCCTTGTTCGGCCAATCCGTGTAGAGGCCCGGCACGTTGGTGAGCATGACGAGACGCTCGGCGTCCAGGGCCCCCGCCAACGCACCAGCGGCGGTATCGGCATTGATGTTGTAGACCAGACCGTCGTCATCCGGGGCGATCGTCGAGACCACCGGGATGCGGCCGGCATCGATGAGGTCGAACAGGCTCGTGGGGTCCACGTCGGTGATGCTGCCGACCCGTCCGATGTCCACCAGTTCCCCTTCGATCTCGGGCTGGAATTTCTCGGCCGTGAACAGCCCGGCGTCCTCCCCGGAGGCGCCCACTGCGTAGGGGCCGTGCTCGTTGATGAGCCCAACCAACTCGCGGCCAACCTTGCCGAAGAGCACCATGCGCACGTACTCCATGACCTCAGGCGAGGTCACGCGGAAGCCGCCGCGGAACTCCCCTTCCAGGCCGACCTTGTCGAGCATCATGTTGATCTGCGGACCGCCGCCGTGCACGACGACGGGACGCGCACCAACAGCGCGGAGGAAGACCATGTCGGCGGCGAAGGCACGCTTGAGCTCGTCGTCGATCATGGCATTGCCGCCGTACTTCACCACCACGATCTTGTCGCGGTAGTGCAGGAGCCACGGCAGGGCCTCGGCCAGCACGTGGGAGCGCTGCGAGGGGGTCAGCCCGCTGGTGCAGGAGGAATCGTGAATCTTAGGCATGGTGAATCCTTGGGTTACCGCTGGCGGTTAGCTCGAGTACTCGGAGTTGATCTCGACGTAGGAGTAGGACAGGTCGGTGGTCCAGACGGTGGCCTTGCCGTCGCCGCTGGCGAGGTTGACCTCGACGTCGATGTCCTCACCCGAGAGGTCAACCTCGCGGGCGTTCGGGGTTCCGGCGGCGTCGACGCAGACGTCGTGGCCGTTGAAGGACACTCGGATCCTCGTCGGGTCCATGGTTACCGGGGCCATGCCGACGGCGGCGAGCACGCGACCCCAGTTCGGGTCGGAGCCGAACATCGCGCACTTGAAGAGGTTGTCGCGACCGATGACGCGGGCGGCGGCCTTGGCCTCCTCGTCGGTGGCGGCGCCGGTGACGGTGATCGCGACCTTTTTAGTCACGCCCTCGGCGTCGCCCTGCAGCTGGCGGGTGAGGTCCAGGCAGACATCGTGGACTGCACGGGCGAACTCGGCGGCGTCCGGCTCCACACCGGAGGCACCGTTGGCGAGCATGATGAGGGTGTCGTTGGTGGAGGTGGAACCGTCCACGTCGATGCAGTCGAAGGTGACCCCGCTGGCGGCCCCCAGCGCCTCCTGGGCGGCCTCTGCGCTGGGCAGCTTGGCGTCGGTGGTGAGGAAGACCAGCATCGTAGCCAGGGATGGGGCCATCATGCCCACGCCCTTGGCCATCGCGCCGATGCTCCAGCCATCGCCCTCGTAGACCGCCTGCTTGATGACGGTATCCGTGGTCATGATCGCCTCGGCGGCCTTGGTGCCGGCCTCGAGGTCGGTGGAGAGCTCGGAGGCCAGCGCCTCGACTCCCGCCTCGATCTTGTCCATCGGCAGCAGGTCGCCGATCAGGCCAGTGGAGGACACGGCCACGTCTGCGGCGTCGATGCCGAGCGCATTGCCGACGAGCTCGCCGGTGCGCTTGGCGTCCGCCATGCCCTGCTCCCCCGTGCAGGCGTTCGCGTTGCCGGCGTTGACAACGGCTGCGCGGAAAGTTCCGTTGTGCAGCGACTTGGTCAGCTGGACGGGCGCGGCCTTGATCTGGTTGCGGGTGAACAGCGCGGCGGCGTGGTAGTCGGGACCGTCGTTGACCAACAGGGCCATGTCCGGGTTGCCGGAGGGCTTGATGCCCGCGGTGACGCCGGCGGCGCGGAAGCCAGCCGGGGCGGTGACGCCGGTACGCTGTCCGGCTGCTGGGTTGTGGTGTTCGGGCTGGGTGCTCACTGCGTGTTCTTCTTCTACTTCTTCAAAGGGGTTGTTGCGGTGGGTGTGTTGTTCGGCGTGTGGAACGGCGCTGTGTTACGGCGTCGCCGTATTACGACGCCGCTGGGTTAGGTCGCCGCGATGGTCGGCAGGCCTGCGGTCTCGTCCCAACCGTTCATCAGGTTGAGGCACTGGACGGCGGCGCCCGCGGTGCCCTTGGTCAGGTTGTCGATCGCGGAGGTGGCGACGATCATGCCGTCATCCACGGCGACCTGCAGGTGAACCATGTTCGTGCCGGTGACGTGGCGGGTCTCTGGCTGCTGACCTTCCGGCAGGAGGTGCAGGAAGGGCTCGTTTGCACAGAAGTCCTCGTAGGCGCGTCGGACATCAGCTTCGCTACCCCGGGCCGGTGCGGTGACGGTGGTGAGGATGCCGCGCACGAGCGGTGCCAGGACGGGGGTGAAGGTGACGTGGACGTCGTCGCCCTGGTCGCCGCCGGGGACGAGCTCGAGGAGGTTCTGCTTGATCTCCGGGGCGTGGCGGTGGGTCATGACGCCGTAGGCGCGGAGGTTCTGCATGGTCTCGGCGCCGAGAAGGGCCACACTGGGCTTCTTACCCGCGCCGGAGACCCCGGTGACGGAGACGACGGAGACCTGTGGGGCCATCATGCCGGCGGCGATGCCGGGCATGGCGGCGATGGTCGCGCCGGTCGGGAAGCAGCCGGGGGCGGCGACGCAGTTGGCTGCGGCGATCTCCTCGCGGTGGCCGGGCATCTCCGGGATGCCATAGGTCCAGCTACCGGCGTGCGGGGTGCCGTAGTAGCGCTCCCACAGGTCCTCGTTGCGCAGCCGGTAATCCGCACCACAGTCCACGATCTTCATATCTTCCGGCAGCCCCTGCTCCACGAGGGTGGCAGAGACGCCGTGCGGGAGAGCGAGGATCGCCATGTCGTGTTCGGCGAGCAGCTCCGGGGTGGTCTCCTGGAGGGTGCGGTCCGCCAAGGGGGTCAGTGCCGGGGCGAGTTCCCCGAAGTTCTGGCCGGCGTTGGAGCCCCCGGTGAGGGCTCCGATCTCGAAGTCCACGCCGTATCCCGGGTGGTTGAGCAGCAGGCGGAGGGCTTCCCCGCCCGCGTAACCGCTGGCTCCTGCGACTGCAATCTTCTTCATTCTTTAATTATGCGCCCGATCACAGAAAAATGCAATATATACACGCTTATGCAAAATATGCAGCCCGCGAGGGTGGTCCTCGCGGGCCGCATTAGGGGTGTGTTCTAGAGGTCCCCTCCCCTCAGAGCACGGCCGCGCCCTAAGAACGCAGCTGCACATTAGGAGCGAAGCTGTATCCTAGCAGCGAAGCTGTGCCTTAGGAGCGAAGCTGTGCCTTAAGAGCGAAGCTCAGCACCCAGTTTCGCCGTGGCGGCGTCGATGGCCGCACGGCGACCCTCCGATGCCTCATCCTCGGTCAGCGTGCGGTCCGTCGCGCGGAAGCTCAGGGAGAAGGTCAGCGAACGCTTGCCCTGGCCGAGCGAATCCGACTCGTAAATGTCGAACAGGCGGATGCTCTCCAGCAGCTCGCCGGCGCCCTCCTGCAGCACCTTCTGCACCTCGGCGACCGGCAGATCCTCGTCAACCACGAGGGCCACGTCCTGGTAGACCGGCGGGAAGGCAGACACCTTGGGCTGCGGGAAGCGTTCCTCCACCGGGAGGGCATCCAGGTCGATCTCGAGCGCGATGCTCCGGGCCGGGATGTTGGCGCGCTCGCAGACCTGCGGGTGCAGCTCGCCCGCGTGCCCCACCACGGTGCCGTCGACCAGGATCTCCGCACAGCGGCCCGGGTGCCACGGCAGGAACTCGGCGTTGCGGAACTCCACGTCCACACCAGCCGCACGCCCGATCAGGCGGGCTGCCTCGAAGGCGTCCTGAGCCTCGAAGTTCTCCGCGCCACCCCACGGGCCCTGCAGAGCGCGCTGGCCGGCGGCGACCATCGCCACGTAGAGCGGCTGCTCCGGCAGAGTCTGAGCCAGCTCATCCAGCTCCGCCTCGGACGGGCGCTGGGTCACAGCGGGCATCGGGGTCGGCTTGCGCCCGCTTTCCGGCAGGCGGGGCAGGGAAACCTGCTCCACGCCGAACAGGGCGACGTCCTTCTGACCACGCGCGGAGTTGCGGCGCAGGGCGTCGATCATGGACGGCAGCAGCGTGGTGCCCAGGGAAGCGTGATCGGACTCCAGCGGGTTCTGGACCTTCACCACGTTGCGGCGCGGATCATCCTCCGCCAGCCCCCACTCGTCGAAAACATCGTTGGCGATGAACGGGGTCGGGAGGATCTCCGCGAAGCCATTCCAAGCCATCGCGTGGCCGATGCGGCGGCGCAGGCGCTGGCGTGGCGTCAGGCCACGACCGACCGGCGCGTGAGGCAGGACCGATGGGATGTTCTCCAGCCCCTCGAGACGGAGGACCTCCTCCACCAAGTCGGCCGGGATGGTCAGGTCCGGGCGCCAGGTCGGCGGGGTGACCTCGATCTGGCGGGCACCCTGGCCGTCGCGCAGGCCGGTCTCGCGGACGGTGCAGCCTACCTCGCGGAGGCGACCGATCGTGGTGCCATCCGGGTAGATCATGCCCGCGACCTTGCCCGGACGGTTGGTGTGCATCTGGATCGTCGGCATGCTCGGCACCTCGCCGACCATCGTGCGGCCGTGCACCACCTTGCCGCCGGCGATGCGGACGAGCAGCGAGACCGCGAAGTCCAGGGCATTGCCGATGATCGCGGCATCGGTACCGCGCTCGAAGCGGCGGGAGGACTCAGAGGAGAGCTTGTGGCGGCGGCAGGTGCGGGCCACGGTGAGCTCGTCCCAGTGAGCGGCCTCGAAGAGCACATCGACAGTCTCATCGGAGATCTCGGAGGTGCTGCCGCCCATCACACCGGCCAGGGACTGGATGCCAGAGTCGTCGGAGATGACGACGTCCTCGCTGGACAGGGTCCGCTCCACACCGTCCAGGGTGGTCAGAGTGTCGCCCTCGGAGGCGCGGTGCACCCGCAGGTTGCCGGTAATCTTGCCAGCGTCGAAGGCGTGCATCGGCTGGCCGAGCAGCATCATGACGTAATTCGTGACGTCCGTGGCGGCATTGACCGGGCGCTGGCCGCAGAGCATCAGCTCGCGCTGCAGCCACAGCGGGGATTCGGCGGTCGGGTCAATGCCCTCGACCTTGCGGATACCGAAGAGGGAGCACTTCGCATCCTCCTCGACCTCCAGGGAAAGGATGTCTTCCTTGATGCCCGGGATGCCGGCGAAGAGGTCGTCGTCGAGAGCGGCAGCCGCTGGATCGAGCGCCGGGTCACGGTACTGCAGCTCGAAGGAGGACGCCAGCTCGCGGGCCAGGCCGCGGGCGGACAGCGCGTAGCCACGGTCCGGGGTGACGTTGACCTCAAAGACCGTGTCATCCAGGCCCAGCAGGCTGCGGGCGTCGTCGCCGACGGAGAGACCGTTGGCCGTGATCTCCTCCTCGGAGACGGTGATGATCCCTGGGCTCGTGCCGTCGTAGAGGCCGAGCTCGGAGGCGGAGCACATCATGCCCTCGGAGATCTTGCCGTAGGTCTTGCGCGCGGAGATCTCGAACGGGCCAGGCAGCACGGTGCCCGGCAGGGCGACGATCACGTAGTCGCCCTCGGCGAAGTTGCGGGCACCACAGATGATGTTCTGTGGCTCGCCGGTGCCGTTGGCCTCGCCGACGGCGATCTCGCAGTAGCGGATCGGCTTCTTAAAGCCCTCCAGCTCCTCGATGTTGCTCACCCTGCCGATGACGAGTGGCCCCTCGGTCTTCGGGAGGCGCTCGTAGCCCTCCGTCTCGAAGCCGACGCGGACGAAACCTGCGTCGAGTTCCTCGGAGTCCACAGACCAGCTAGGGTTCGCGGTCTGCAGGATCCGGGTGAGCCAGTTCTGAGAAATCAACATGTGCTTGAAAAGGTCCTTTTGCCAGAAGAGTTGTGGAGCGGAGGTTGTTGTGGCGGCGGGGTACTGCGGGGCTTAGCCGCGGACCCCGAATGGCAGGGTGAAGCGGACGTCGCCTTCCACCATGTCGCGCATGTCAGGCAGACCGTTGCGGAACTGCAGGGTGCGCTCGATGCCCATGCCGAAGGCAAAACCCGAGTACTCCTCCGGGTCGATTCCCGCGGCGATGAGGACGTTGGGGTTGACCATGCCGCAGCCACCCCACTCGATCCAGCCGGCGCCGCCCTTCTTGTCCTCGAACCAGACGTCAACCTCGGCGGAAGGTTCGGTGAACGGGAAGTAGTTCGGGCGGATACGGGTCTTGGTGTTCGGGCCAAACAGGGACTTCGCGAGGTGGTCCAGGGTGCCCTTGAGGTGAGCCATCGTCAGGCCCTTATCCACGGCCAGCCCCTCGACCTGGTGGAAGACCGGGGTGTGGGTGGCGTCCAGCTCGTCGGTGCGGAACACGCGGCCCGGGCAGGCGATGTAGATCGGCACCTCGCGGGAGAGCATGGTGCGCATCTGCACCGGGGAGGTGTGGGTGCGCAGCACCTGGCGGGAGCCCTGCGGTGCAATGTGGAACGTGTCCTGAAGGGTGCGGGCCGGGTGGTCCGGGATGAAGTTCAGGGAGTCGAAGTTGAAGTACTCCGCCTCGACCTCCGGGCCGTCGGCGATCTCCCAGCCCATGCCGACGGAGATGTCCGCGATCTGCTCGTTAAGGATGGTGATCGGGTGCTGGGCCCCAACCTGGCCGCGGGTGGTGGGCTGGGTGACGTCAATGCGCTCGGCGCGCAGCGCCTCCTGGTTGCGCTTCTCCTCCAGCTCGGCCTTCACCTGAGCGAAGAGCTTCTCGACGCGGCCACGTGCCATGTTGACGATGCGGCCGGCATCCTTGCGCTGGTCCTTCGGTAGGGAGCCGAGGGAGCGGCGAGCGGCGGGGATCGGAGCGTCGTCGCCGAGGTGGGCACGGCGGGCCTCGGCGAGTTCCTCGAGGTTGGTCGCGGAGGTAAAGGCCTTCTCGGCGGCTTCGGCCGCAGCCCCCATCGACTCTTCAGAGATTTCTACAGCAGCCTCAGGCGACACTGGGGATTCCGACAACGGGGGCTCCTCGCAACACGTAACAACGACTATTTCAGGCTATAGCTTAGCAATCTGTGCTTTGGAGGATTCGTAAAGGCACACACTTGCCGCCGTGGCGAGATTCAGCGATTCCGCCTGCCCGCGCATCGGGATACTCACGCGGATATCAGCGAGGTCCAGCCAGTCCCCCAGCCCGTGCGCCTCGTTGCCAAACAGCCACGCGGTGGGCTGGGCGAGCATGCCATTGGCGGGATCGGCCGCCTCGTGGAGGGTGACGTCCCCGTCCGCTGCGGTAGCGAGGATCTGAAACTCCGCCTCGTGGAGCTTGTCCACGACCTCCACGACCGAGGTGTTGCGGGCGACCGGGAGGTTGAACAGGCTTCCGGCGGAGGCGCGCACCGCCTTGCCGCCCTGCGGATCCACGGTGTTTCCGGCGAAGAGCACTCCCCCGGCGCCGAAGGCATCGGCCACCCGGATGATGGTTCCCGCGTTCCCGGGTTCATTCGTTTCGACGGGGACGGCGATCAGCGGGCTGTTCTTGACGGCGCTGGTGATGAGGGCGTCGTCGTCCACCATCTGGCTCGCGCAGAGGGCGAACAGGCCGGTGTGGGTGACCGTCTCGGAGAGGTGGTCGGCGGCGCGTTCGGTGATGAGGTGGACGTGGGTGCCGGTGACGTCCTGGAGGAAGGGGAAGCGCTCCCACGCAGCCTCGGTGACGTACAGGTCGAGGACCTCGCCGCGCGCGAGAGCTGCGGTGACCGCGTTCTCCCCCTCGGCGAGGAAGCGACCGGTCTTGCGCCGGGTGGCGGCTCGGTGCAGCTTGGCGGCGTTGACGATGCGGGGCGTGCGTTCAGTGAACATCTCCATGGCTTCACAGCCTAGTCGGGTTGTTGCGAGGCGATGACTGTGGTGCCCCGCTGCCCACCTCTCCCCTGTTCGGGAGCTCCACCACCACGCACCCAGCTCGCTTTGCACGCACGGTAGCCCATGAAGACATGAAAAACCGCCCCGACGCGGAGCGCGTCGAAGGCGGTGGGAGGCTGAACGCCTCGGCTGGCTTTAGGAAGCCGCCGGTGCGTTGACGTCCTCCGGCAGAGCAGCCTTAGCAGCCTCGCACAGTGCGGTGAAGGCAGCAGCGTCGGAGACAGCCAGCTCGGCCAGGACCTTGCGGTCGACCTCGATCTCGGCCAGCTTCAGGCCCTGGATCAGGCGGTTGTAGGTCATGTCGTTCTGACGAGCAGCGGCGTTGATGCGCTGGATCCACAGCTTGCGGAACTCACCCTTGCGGGCGCGACGGTCGCGGAAGGCGTAGGTCTTGGAGTGGAGCATCTGCTCCTTCGCCTTGCGGTACAGGCGGGAGCGCTGGCCCCGGTAGCCCTTCGCGGAATTCAGTACTTCGCGACGCTTCTTCTTTGCGTTCACAGAGCGCTTGACACGTGCCACGGTGATACGTCCTTTACTTCAGGTTGTTCTTTAGTATTTCGAGAAAAGGGGGAGGCTTAAGGTAATTAAGCCTTGCCCAGCAGGCGCTTCATGCGCTTGTTGTCGGCTGCGGACACATCGGTGGTGCCCTTCAGGCGGCGGGTGCGGGTGGACGGCTTGCCCTCAAGAAGGTGGCGGCGGTAGGCGCGCTCACGACGGAGCTTGCCGGAACCGGTGACCTTGATGCGCTTAGCGGTACCCTTGTGCGTCTTCTGCTTCATTGGTGAAAATCCTCTAGCAACGTTTGTGAACTACTGAGACTACTTCTTGCCCTTGTTGCGGACGGGGCCGAGAACCATCGTCATGTTGCGACCGTCCTGCTTCGGACGGGACTCAACCTGACCGACTTCCTCAACGTCAGCGGCAAGACGCTCCAGGAGGCGGAAGCCCAGCTCGGGGCGGGACTGCTCGCGACCACGGAACATGATCGTGACCTTGACCTTCGAGCCCTTCTCCAGGAAACGAACGACGTTGCCCTTCTTGGTCTCGTAGTCGTGGTCATCGATCTTCGGGCGGAACTTCTGCTCCTTGACCACAGTCTGCTGCTGATTACGTCGAGCCTCGCGAGCCTTCTGAGCTTGTTCGTACTTGAACTTGCCGTAGTCCATGATCTTGGCCACGGGCGGCTTGGCGTTCGGCGCGACCTCTACAAGATCGAGGTCTGCTTCATAGGCCAGCTTGCGAGCATCGTCCGTCTTGACAATGCCGACCTGTTCTCCGTTGGGACCGACGAGTCGGACCTCGGGGACTCGAATTCGGTCGTTGATGCGAGCTTCAGCGCTGATGTGAACTCCTCAGTAGCAGTAGTAAGTGATCTTTACCGCAACTGCTTGTGAAGCCCTGAAAAATCCCCCGCGCCGGAGCGCCCAAATGAAAGCCCCTTCAATCATGTGGAAGAGGCTGCGAGCATAAAGCTTCGCTTTGGACCCGAGCCCAGCCAGTGACGGCGGTCTAAGGTGGGAGAAAAAGAACTCCACTTGCAGCTTGTCGACACACGACAAGCGGTAGTGCTCATGAATATAGCACGCAGATCTTAGGCGGGCAACATGGGCGCGAGGTATGTCGCGGTATGGGAGCCGTCGACCTTCGCCACATCCTCCGGGGTCCCCTGGGCCACGACCGTGCCGCCACCCGAGCCACCCTCCGGACCCATGTCGATGATCCAGTCCGCGGACTTAATGACATCCAGGTTGTGCTCGATGATCAGCACCGTATTGCCCTTGTCCACCAGTCCCTGCAGGACCAGCATGAGCTTGCGAATGTCCTCAAAGTGCAGGCCAGTGGTCGGCTCGTCGAGGATGTAGATCGTCCGCCCGTTGGAGCGCTTCTGCAGCTCGGCTGCGAGCTTCACGCGCTGCGCCTCACCGCCAGACAGCGTGGTGGCCGCCTGGCCGAGGCGCACGTAGCCCAACCCAACATCCACGAGCGTGTTCAGGTAACGCGCGATCGCCGTGATCGGCTCGAAGAACTCCGCGGCCTCGGAGATCGGCATGTCGAGCACCTCGGCGATGTTCTTGCCCTTGTACTTCACCTCGAGCGTCTCGCGGTTGTACCGGGCACCGTCGCAGACCTCGCAGGGCACGTACACATCCGGAAGGAAGTTCATCTCAATCTTCAGCGTGCCGTCGCCGCGGCAGGCTTCGCAGCGCCCGCCCTTGACATTGAAGCTGAAACGCCCGGCCGTGTAGCCGCGCACCTTCGCCTCGGTGGTCTCCGCGAAGAGCTTGCGCACCCGGTCGAAGACACCGGTGTACGTCGCCGGGTTGGAGCGCGGGGTGCGCCCGATCGGGCTCTGGTCGACCTGCACGAGCTTGTCCAGCTGGTCGAGTCCGCTGACCTTCTTGTGGCGCCCCGGCACCAGGCGGGCACCGTTGAGCTGATTAGCCAGCGACCGCGCCAGAATGCCGTTGACGAGGGAAGATTTGCCCGAACCCGACACGCCGGTGATGCAGGTCATCACACCGAGCGGGATCGACACGTCCACCTTCTTGAGGTTATTTTCCTGCGCCCCGTGGATCGTGAGCATCCGCTCACTATCGATCTCGCGGCGGGACTCCGGTACCGCCAGTACCCGGCGTCCGGCGAGGTAATCGCCGGTCAGCGAATCCTCGGCATCAGTGATGCCCTTCGGTTCGCCGGAATACACGATATGCCCGCCGTACTCGCCGGCATTCGGGCCGATATCGACCAGCCAGTCCGCCGCGCGGATCGTGTCCTCGTCGTGCTCGACGACGATCAGGGTGTTACCCAGGTCGCGGAGGTTCTCCAGGGTCGTAATCAGCCGGGCATTATCCCGTTGGTGCAGGCCAATCGACGGCTCATCCAGCACGTAGAGCACCCCGGCCAGGCCCGCACCAATCTGGGTCGCCAGGCGGATGCGCTGCGCCTCGCCACCGGAGAGTGTGCCCGCCGAACGGGACAGGGCCAGATAGTCCAGGCCGACGTCCAGCAGGAACTTCAAGCGTGCCTGCGTCTCGCGCAGCACCGCGCCGGCGATCATCTCCTGGCGCTTATTCAGTGTGAGGTTATCCAGGAACTCGCTCGCCTCGGCGATGGAGAGGTCGGAGACTCCCGCGATGGACAGCTCCTTCTCCCCCGAGGCGATGGTCACGGCCAACACCTCCGGCTTCAGTCGCGCCCCCTTACAGGTCGGGCACGCTACCTCGCGCATGTAGCTGCGGTAGCGCTCCTTCGACCAATCGGAGTCGGTCTGGTCGAGCTTGCGCTTCAGGAATGGCATCACGCCCTCGAAGGGTGCGTTGTACCGGCGCTGGCGGCCGTAGCGGTTCTTGTAGCTCACGCTGATCGGGGTGGGGTGCCCCTTCAGGACAGCCTTCTGTTCGGCCTTCGTGAGCTCCGACCACGGGGTGCTCGGGTCAATGTCCAGCTCCTTGGACAGCGCGGTGATGAGCTTGTCGAAGTAGCGCGCGTTCGGGCTGGACGTCCACGGCGCGATGGCCTTGTTCAGCGGGGCATCCTCGTCCGGGATGACGAGCATCTCGTCGACCTCGAGCTTGGTGCCCAGGCCGTCGCAGGCCGGGCAGGCACCAAATGGAGAGTTGAAGGAGAAGGCGCGCGGTTCGAGCTCGTCGAGCTGCAGGGCGTGGCCGTTGGGGCAGGCCATCTTCTCGGAGAAGCGGCGCTGCCGGTTCGGGTCATCTTCGTCGAGGTCGACGAATTCGATGACGACGACGCCGTCCGCGCGGCGCAGTGCCGTCTCGACGGAGTCGGTGAGTCGCTGCTTCTGGCTTTCCTTCACCTGGAGGCGGTCGATGACGACATCGATGTCGTGCTTGACCTGCTTCTCCAGCTGCGGCGGATCGGTCAGACGGTAGACCTCGCCGTCCACCCGGACGCGGGCGTAGCCCTCGGCAGCGAGCTCCTCGAAGAGGTCGACGAACTCGCCCTTGCGGGTGCGCACGACCGGCGCAAGGACCTGGAACTTGGTTCCGGCTTCCATGGCCATGATCTGGTCCACGATTTCCTGCGGAGTCTGCCGCTGGATCACTTCGCCACACGTCGGGCAGTGCGGGGTGCCGGTGCGGGCGAAGAGCAGGCGCAGATAGTCGAAGATCTCGGTCACGGTACCCACGGTGGAACGTGGGTTGTGGTTGGTCGACTTCTGGTCAATGGAGACCGCCGGCGAGAGCCCTTCGATGAAGTCCACATCCGGCTTATCGAGGCGGCCGAGGAACATGCGGGCATAGGAGCTCAGGGACTCGACGTAGCGCCTCTGTCCCTCGGCGAAGATGGTGTCGAAGGCCAGCGATGACTTCCCGGAACCGGACAGCCCCGTGAAGACGATCATTTTGTCCCTCGGCAGCTCGAGGTCCACCCCCTTGAGGTTGTGCTCGCGTGCACCGCGGACCAAAAGCTTCTCTGCCACTCGTCCTCCTGTTTGGATTTGGCGCTGAGCCGCGCCTGGGTGGCGCGGGCTCAGAATGAGTTCATTCCCACTGTACGACAAGTAGATATGCTCGAGTTCATGCATATGTCACAGGTCAGTGAG
The DNA here is from genome assembly GCF_030217065.1 of Corynebacterium sp. UMB4614. Classification (NCBI taxonomy): domain Bacteria; kingdom Bacillati; phylum Actinomycetota; class Actinomycetes; order Mycobacteriales; family Corynebacteriaceae; genus Corynebacterium; species Corynebacterium sp. UMB4614. Next base: position 219,887 of record NZ_JASONC010000001.1, on the reverse strand, counting down.
TTCGGACATCTTTCTAACCCCCGAGATGTCGAGATTATTTCCACGGATGCCACGATCGTGGCGCGCACCTCAGTCGGCGAGATGGATAACAACGTCTACCTCATCGCCAGCGGCGGCAACGCGCTGCTCATTGACGCGGCTACGGACGCTGAGCACATCCTGGCCCTGGCGGATCAGCTGCGGGTGACCATCACCGACGTCCTCACCACCCACCAGCATGGCGACCACGTGCAGGCGCTGGAGGAGGTTCTGGCGGCAACGGGTGCGCGTCACCACGCACCACGCAAGGAGGCCACCAACCTGCCAGCCCCGGCCGATGAGGTCTACGGCAACGACGAAGGGACCCCGGAGCTGCTGCGTTTGAAGGGTAACTGCTCGGAGTTGAAGATGACTGCGGTGGAGCTGCGGGGCCACACCCCGGGCGGCATCGCCGTGCACGTGGAACTGCCGGAAGACGCCCCACGCATGTTCGTCGGGGATAGCGTGTTCCCAGGCGGGGTCGGCAAAACGAACTCCCCGGAGGAGTTCCAGCAGCTGCTCTCGGACGTCACGCAGCGGGTGTTCAGCCTGCCCGACGGCACGCGGCTGCACCCCGGCCACGGCGACAGCACCACCGTCGGCGACGAGGCCCCGCACGTCGAGGAGTGGGCCGAGCGGGGCTGGTAATCCCGCGAAACGCGCAGCTGGCGCCCGGCCACTCGCGTAGACTTGATCCCCTAACGCTGGATAAAACTCCAGCTATCTTGCTACCCACACCGAAGGAGTCTTCATGCTTCGCAAGATCGCCCGTCCCCTGATGGCTTCGGCATTCATCGCCGATGGTGTCCAGATGGTGAAAAGCCCGCAGAATCACGCGAAGAACGCCGAGGTTGTGACCGGCACCCTGCGCAAGGTTCTGCCACCGCAGGCTGCTGGCCTGCTACCACGTGACGCGGAAACCAACGTGCGCATCGCGGGTGGCACCAAGATCGCCGCCGCTGCCCTGCTGGCCCGCGGTAAGGCGCCGCGCCTGGCCGCCGCAGCGCTCGCAGCCGCACACCTGCCTGCGATCCTGACCCGCCACGACATCAAGAACGTCGCCGGCAAGGGCGGCCAGAACACCCAGCTGACCACCCTCCTGGCGGACGTCGGCCTGCTGGGTGGCCTGTTGATCGCCGCCGAGGACACGGCCGGCAAGCCGGGGCTGGCATGGCGCGCGCAGCAGGCGCTGCCGGGCAAGTCCCAGCAGCAGGAGATGCTCGCCACCGCGCAGGACTACGCCAGCGACTTCTCCGAGAAGGCCCGCGAGCTGGCTTCTGAGGCCTCGGATAGCATCTCCTCTGCAGCGAGCGCTGTGAGCGACTACGTCGACGAGCACTCCGACGAGTGGCGCGACACCGCCTACCAGGTGCGCGACCAGGCGAGCGCGTATGCTGAGACCTTTGCTGAGGAGCTGCAGGACAGCACGAAGGGCCTGTCCAAGAAGGCAAAGAAGGCCAAGAAGAAGGCGAAGAAGCTCAAGTAAGCCCGTTGCACCGGAGGTAGATTGACCAGCCCCGCATCTCGCGGCACCACGAATAATGCCGACCGCTCGCTCGCAGAGGCCATCGCGAGCGAGCAGGACCATCTCGATGACCTGCTGGCTGAGGTGGACGCCACGACCGCCACGCTGAAGAAGCGACTGGCCAGCGTCCGAGCCACGGCAGATATCGATGACCCGCAGGGGCTGATGCGCCGCGACCGCGAGATCCAGGACATCTCGCAGCGACTGGATAACCTGTCCATCGCGGAGATCGGACTGATGTTCGGCCGCATCGACGTGGCCGATGAGGAGCCGGAGAATCCGGTGCCCGGCTCCCCCGATCTGGATCGCCGCTATATCGGCCGACTGGGGCTGCACACCCGCGATGACGAGATGCGCACCTTGCTGATGGACTGGCGCGCACCGATGGCCCGCCCCTTCTACCTCGCCACCACCCTGCACCCAGATGGGGTGCATCTGCGCCGTCACATCAAGACCCGCGGGCGACGGGTGACCCACGTGGCCGATGAGCGACTCACCACCCGCGGCGAGGACCGGGCGTCCTTAACAGAAAAGACGACGTCCGCGGCGGGCGGGGTGGCTCAGGAGGCCGCGCTGCTGGACGCGGTGAACGCGGCCCGCAGCACGCGGATGGGCGACATCGTGGAGACCATCGCCGCGGAGCAGGACGCCATCATCCGCAGCGAGCACCGCTCCGTCACCGTCGTCCAGGGTGCGCCGGGGACCGGGAAGACCGCGGTCGCGCTGCACCGCGCGGCCTACCTGCTGTACACGTGGCGCGAGCAGCTCGCGAAGACGGGCGTGCTCATCGTCGGCCCGAATGCGCGCTTCCTGGACTACATCTCGCAGGTGCTGCCCTCCCTGGGTGAGACCGGCGTGGTGCTGGCGACCCCGGGCACGCTCCTGCCGGGGGTGAAGACGCGGCCCGAACCGAGCCTGCTGGCCCGTGAGGTCAAGGGCAGCGCGGAGATGCTGCACATCCTGAAGCTGGCGGTGCAGTCCTGGCAGCAGGTGCCGGAGCAGCCGCGCGATTTCATGGTAGATGGCGTGGCCGTGGAGTTGAGCCCGAAGATGGTCCGCGCCGCCCGCACCCGGGCGCGACGTAGCCGCAAGCCCCACAACCAGGCCCGGCCACTGTTCGTGGATCATGCGATCAGTTCCCTGGCGGATGCGTTGGCGCAGACGATCGGGCGCGACCCCCTCGGCGGGGAGAACTTGCTGACCGCGGAAGACCGCACCAGCCTGCGCGATGACCTGCGCGAGGAGCCCGCGGTGGTGGCAGCGTTGGACGAGTTCTGGCCGGAACTCACGCCGGAGCAGGTGCTGGCCGACCTGTACGAGCATGCCGAGGAGATCGCCTCGGAGTACGACGAGGACACGATCCGCGGCCTGCAGGCCACCCCGCCGGTTGAGCTGGACGGTGGCCAGATCCTGTGGACTGCCGCAGATGCGCCGCTGCTCGACGAACTGGCGGACATGCTGGGCATCATCGACGACGAGGCGGCCGAGAAGGCGGAGCGTGAGGAGTGGCTGGCGAAGATCGCGGAGGCCCAGGACGCGCTGGACATCCTCACGGGCTCGGCGACCCAGGACTTGGACGATGGCTTCGCCCCAGAGATCCTCATGGCCTATGACGTCATCGACGCCGAGCAGCTAGCGGGTCGCCAGCGAGTACGCGACGCGCGCAGCACGGCGCAGCGTGCCGCCCAGGACCTGCGCTGGGCCTTCGGCCACGTCATCGTGGACGAAGCCCAGGAGCTTTCGGAGATGGACTGGCGGATGATCTTCCGCCGCTCCCCCAACCGGTGGATGACCGTGGTTGGTGATCCGGCACAGACGGGCAACCCGGCGGGTGTGGCCTCCTGGGGCGAGACCCTGGCTCCTTATGTGTCGGATCGCTGGGAGCTGAAGGAGCTCAGCGTGAACTACCGCACGCCGCAGGACATCGCGGACGTGGCCAATCAGTTGCTCCCCGAGATCGCCGCGGATCAGGAGCCCGCGATCGCGCTGCGCGGCACCGGCACGGGTGTGGCTTATGCGGCGCGGGCGGAGCTGGCGGGCGCGCTGCCCGAGATCGCGCGGCGGGCCGGCGAGGGCCTGGTTGGGATCATCGCCAGCGATGCGGACCTTGAGTGGGCACGCGGGAAGGTGACTGCGGCCTTGGGCGATGCGCTGGGCTCTGACCTGGTCGGCATCGACGCGGAGGTGCTGGTGGTCAGCACCGCCGAGGCGAAGGGCCTGGAGTTCGACGAGGTCGTGCTCATCGAGCCCGCCGCGATCGTCGCTGCCTCCCCACAGGGACTGCAGGACCTCTACGTGGCAATCACCCGTGCGACCCAGGGTTTGAGCGTGTTCGCGGACCAGCCACTGCCCTGGGATCAGGGTTAAGCGCGCAGGTCAGGTTCTTTTTAGCGCGGCGGCGCGCCCACTCGCTCAACAAATTCTTAAAAAGCTCTTAGCTGGCTATAATCTCATTCAATCCACTCACCCGCTCCTCTCACCGGAGCCAGCACTTTAAGGAATGAGCATGAAGCGCAAGCTCGCCGTCGCCACCGCCACGGTCCTCTCCCTCGCCTTCCCCACCGCCATCGCCAACGCGGCTCCGGACCCAACCACCGGGGTGGAACTCGGTGTAAGCCAGAGCCAGTTCTCGGCGCTCCAGGCCCAGTTCAACCCAAGCCTCGCACGCACGGAGGGTCTCCGAGCCGTCCGTCAGCTCCGCAAGGAGATGTGGAACCTGAACCCTTACCTCAGCGTCAACGGATCCACTGGAACGAAGCTTCGCGATGTTGTGCAGGCCAAGGGTTGGAGCAAGACTGACTACATCAGCAACGTCTCGATTGATAGCGACCTCACGTGGATGGCTATTCAGCGCGCTTCCGAACAGGTCCACCGTTTCGAGCCCGCACACACTCGCCCCAACGGCGGGAACATCTGGGACGCCACGCGAAACGGTCGTCGTTCGAACGGCGAAATCCTCATGACCGGGACCGGTGTCACTCTCTCTGACGCGATCGTCAAGTACTGGGGCCATGGAGAGCTTCGGGCACTGAACGCCAGCAAGGGCGAGGCGAATGCTCAGAGCGGCCACCTGCACACGCTCATTAATCCGGAAAACACATACTACGGATTTGGTCGAGTCAGTGGTCGTAAGAACGGTCAGGGTTCTGTCGACACCGTCATCGCGGGGCTCTCGGGCGTTGCACCAGCGAAGGCCCTCGCGAATGAGTCCAACACCCCGAACAAGACCTACAACACCTGGCTTTATAATGCTGCCGGTGACCGAAGGGATGTCACGGGAGTTAAGGACAACGCTCCGGGCCAATTCCCTTCTGGCATCACCAACCCAGGCGGCACCTCTGGGTCCAGTGGTGACATCGGCATGATCATCAGCATCATCCTGGGCACCATCTCGATCCTGGGCAGCATCTGGATGGCGATCCAGCAGTTCCTGCCCCGCTAAGTCGGCAGCCTCTGCGCAATCCTGAACCCCGCGGAAAATTTTCCGCGGGGTTCTTCGCTACCTTGCCCCTAGCGTCCGCGCGCTTGTGGCGAGCCCGATGCGAGCGCTGGCACGGCGCGTCTAAGGATCCGGTTGCGCGCCTAGCCGACGGTGTGGACGATCATCACGTCGCAGTCGGACTGGCGGGCCACATCGGCCGGAACCGAGCCCAGCAGGCGGCCGGTGAGGGAGTTAATCCCCCGGTTACCCACCACGAGCAGGTCGGCTTTCTCCTCGGTCACCACGGCCATAAGCGCGTCCACCGGGGCGCCCTCCCGCAGCACGGCGCGCACCTTCTCGGCCCCCTCCTCGCGGGCGACCTCCATCGCGGAGCCCAGCACTTCCTCGGCGTGCTCGTCCCCCACGACCGGCGAGGACTCATCCCGGCGCGAGGCCTGGGCGTCAGCCTCCTTGGCGAAGTACGCCGACGCGAGCACCAGCTCGGAACCAAAAGCCGCTGCGATTCCCGCCGCACGCCGGACGGCGAGGTGGGAGGATTTGGAGCCATCAGTGCCAACGACGATCTTTGAGAACATGCTCCCCATTCTATAGGCCAGCTTCCTTCATGCCCCGAAGTTCCTTATTCAGGTCCGCAATTTCATCACGCAGCCGGCCGGCCAGCTCGAATTTCAGCTCTCGTGCGGCTTCCTTCATCTGCGCGGTGAGGTCTTCGATGAGCTTTTCCAGCTGCGGGCGGGCCATGTCGCCGCGGTCTTCCGCTCGGCCGAAGGTGGCCATGTCCCCTTCCACGCCCGTGGCAGTAGAGCCCGCGACCTCGCTGCCCGGCTCGCCGTAGCCTTCGGAGAATTCCTCGACCTGGTCCAGGATGTCGGCGATCTTCTTGCGCAGTGGCTGGGGGTCGATGCCGTGCTCCTCGTTATAGGCGATCTGCTTCGCCCGGCGCCGCTCTGTCTCGTCGATCGCGTTGCTCATCGACTCGGTGATGTTATCGGCGTACATGATGACCTCACCGGAGACGTTTCGGGCGGCACGGCCGATCGTCTGGATCAGTGAGCGGGTGGAGCGCAGGAAGCCTTCCTTATCCGCATCCAGGATCGCGACCAGGGAGACCTCCGGCAGGTCGAGGCCCTCGCGCAGCAGGTTGATGCCCACCAGCACGTCGAACTCCCCGAGGCGTAGCTGCCGCAGCAGCTCCACGCGCTTGAGGGTATCGATATCCGAGTGCATGTAGCGCACCCGCACGCCGTGTTCCAGCAGGTAGTCGGTGAGGTCCTCGGCCATGCGCTTGGTGAGGGTGGTGACGAGCACGCGCTCGTCCTTGTCCGTGCGCTTGCGGATCTCCTCGATGAGGTCGTCGATCTGCCCCTCCGTGGGGCGCACCTCCACCTTCGGGTCCACCAGGCCGGTTGGGCGAATCACCTGCTCCACGAACTCGCCCTGGGCCGCGGCGATCTCGTAATCCCCCGGGGTGGCGGACATGTACACGCACTGGCCCTTGCGGTCGTCGAATTCTTCCCAGGTCAGCGGTCGGTTATCGAGCGCGCTGGGCAGGCGGAATCCGTGCTCGACCAGGTTGCGCTTGCGGGACATGTCGCCCTCGAACATGCCGCCGATTTGCGGCACCGTCACGTGGGACTCGTCGATGATCGTGAGGAAGTCCTCCGGGAAGTAGTCGATCAGCGTCGCCGGGGCACTGCCGGCGGGTCGGCCGTCGATGTGCCGGGAGTAGTTCTCGATGCCGCTGGTGAAGCCGACCTGCTGGATCATTTCGAGGTCGTATTCCGTGCGCATCCGCAGCCGCTGCGCCTCCAGCAGCTTGCCGCGGTTCTCCAGGTCCTCCAGGCGCTCCGACAGCTCCTCCCGGATGGCCTGCATCGCCTTTTCCATCCGCTCCGGCCCAGCGACGTAGTGGGTGGCCGGGAAGATGCGCAGTTCATCCACTTCGCGGATCACGTCGCCGGTCAGCGGGTGGATGTAGTACAGCGCGTCGACATCGTCCCCGAAGAACTCGACGCGGACGGCGAGCTCCTCGTAGGCCGGGATGATGTCCACCGTGTCGCCCTTCACGCGGAAGGCACCGCGGGTGAAGGAGACGTCGTTGCGGTCGTACTGGATGTCGACGAGTAGGCGGAGGAACTGGTCGCGGTCGACTTCCTCGTCCACCCGCAGGACGACGGAACGGTCCAGGTAGGACTGCGGGGTGCCCAGGCCGTAGATGCAGGACACGGAGCTGACGACGACCACGTCGCGGCGGGACAGCAGCGCGGAGGTCGCGGAGTGGCGCAGGCGCTCGACGTCGTCGTTGATCGAGGAGTCCTTCTCGATATAGGTATCGGTCTGCGCGATGTAGGCCTCGGGTTGGTAGTAGTCGTAGTAGGACACGAAGTACTCCACCGCGTTATTCGGCAGCAGGGAGCGCAGCTCGTTGGCCAGCTGGGCGGCGAGGGTCTTATTCGGCGCCATGACCAGGGTGGGGCGCTGCTGTTGCTCGATCAGCCAGGCTGCGGTCGCCGACTTACCCGTACCGGTCGCGCCCATGAGGACGACGTCGCGTTCGCCGCGGTTCAGCCGCTCGTCGAGTTCCGCGATGGCGGCTGGCTGGTCGCCCGCGGGTTCGTACTCGCTGATGACCTCGAATTTGGCATCGCTGCGCTCGACCTCCCCCACGGGGCGGAATTCGGAGTAGGACAGCTCGGGACGCTCTGCTGCAAAAGCCATGTGTCTATCCTAGGCAGCCCGCACGGTGGGCAGCCACCGGGCTGAGGTGTGGCTGGGCGGCCGGCTGGCAGGCACTGCGATGGTCGAACCGGGGTCACGGTACGCGCCCGGGGGTTACTGTCGGCCGAGCCGCTGGGTTATTTCTCGTCGAGCTGTGGGGCGACGACCTGCTCCCAGAAGGTGTCGACCTGCTGGAGGAGCTGATCCCGGGTGCCGGAGTTATCCACCACGGAATCCGCGGCGGCAAGCCGCTCCTCGCGGCTGATCTGGGCTGCGATGCGGCGGTGGGCGTCGTCCTCGTCCAGGCCACGGGAGTTGACCAGACGGTCGATGCGGATCTCGTCTTCCGCGTCGACGACGAGCACGTGGTCCATCTTCTTATACTCGCCGTTTTCGATGAGCAGCGGCATGTCGTAGACGAGCACCGGCACGGCCTCAGTGCGGGCCTGGGCGAAGCGCTCGAGGGTGCGTTCCCGGATGCGGGGGTGGGTGATGGAGTTCAGCTTCTCGGTGGCCTCCGGGGTGGCGAAGGCCTGCCGGGCGAGCTCGGCACGGTTGAGAGCGCCGTCCGCGTTGAGCACCCCGTCGAAGGCCTCGGCGAGTTCCGCGAGGGCTGGTTCGCCGGGTTCGACGATCTCGCGGGCGATCTTATCGGCGTCGACGATCCGGGCACCGAGGGTCTTCAGCCGACTGGCGACGGTCGTTTTCCCGGAGCCGATGCCACCGGTGAGTCCGATGAGAAACATTGCTTCAATCCTAAGAGCTCAGGAGCAGGCGATTAGCCGACTGCAGGCACTGTGCCCACGAGACGGTCACGTTGGTGTAGTCCACGCGCAGCTGATTTGCCGTATAAAAATCGCCGTCGGTCACTGCCTGCTGCCACTGGCCAGCAATCTCGTCCGACTGGGCCTTGAGCTTCTTGCAGTTCTTCGGGTTGAGCATCAACGATCCGCCCGAGCCCGCAGTGGGGCGTTCGATGTCTGGGAGTGGCTGGGCTTCCTCAGCCTTTGCCGGCGCTGCCCCGCCGCCGACACCTGCCGAGAGAGCGAGAGCTGCGGCCAGCGCAACGGTGGCGCGTTTCCGAAAAAGATTCATGCCCCTAAAGCTACATCACTTGAAGATCCCCGTTGTGATTGAATTAACACCATGACTGTTCTCTCCGGGCATCGCAGCCCTTCCCCTTTCACCCGCCGTGGAACCAGGACGGCGTTGCTGGTCGCCGCCCTCGCCACGTCCTCCTTCTCGGTGATGATCGGCTCCGCTGGCACCGCGCACGCCGCTGGGCCGTGCTCGGCCTGGTCCCCCGGCAGCTCCGACACAGCTGCAGCGTTGGGCTCCAGCGGCAGCTCCTCGGGCTCCTCGTGGTTGAAGGGCATCCCCGGCGGCATGCCCTCGTTGACGGGCAACACCACGGCCATGCACATCCTCACCGGCCCCAACGGCCCCGATCAGCTCTCTAAGTTCGGCTTGGCGAGCACGGACCTGGGCTTCATGTGGGACGCCGGCGACGGACGCACGCTCGCTGTGTTTGGGGACTCCTTCAGCTGCGGCCCCCGCGGGGACGGCTGGCATTCGAATGCGATCTTCGAATCGGATGACCGCGACCCGTCCAACGGCATTCACATCACCCGACCGGCCAACGGGGACCGTTCGGACGAGTTCCTCCCGCGTTCGCTGAAGATCGACGGCGTGGAAATGACGGTCATCCCGACCTCCGGCATCGCGATCGACGGCGTACAGTATGTGGACTTCATGTCCGTGAAAAAGTGGGGAACGCCCGGAAACTGGACCACCAACTACGCGGCCACCGCCAAGTCCACCGACGGCGGAAAGACCTGGACCGTGATGGAGGGCTCCAAGCGAACCAACACCAACCCCTCCACCAGTGATAAGTTGCCCGCGCTGCCCGCCCACGTTCGCGGCGCGGAGAACTTCCAGATGACGGCCTTCGCCGCCCCACCAGCCGAGAGCAACGACCCCTACGTCTACGTCTACGGCACCCCCAACGGGCGTTCGGGGCAGGCTCGGCTCGCCCGCTTCCCGAAGGACAGCTTCGCCCTCTTCCCCGGTGCTGCGGCTCACTCCGACGCCGAGTTCTACACCGGCAGCGGCTGGAGCCCCGCCATGTCGGATGCCGCACCCGTACTCGACGGTAAGGTCTCCGAGCTATCGGTGATGTACCACCCGGAACAGGATGCTTGGCTCGCACTCTACGAGGCGCCGCAGGGCGTGGTGATTAGGAAGGCTGCCTCTCCGGAGGGGCCGTGGAGCACGCCGACGACCCTGGTCTCTCGCGCTCAGATCGGTGACCTCTACGGCGCATTCATGTTCCCCCACCAGGTCGATAAAAACCTCTACTGGGTGGCCACGACGTGGAAGGACTACAACCCGGTCGTGTACAAGACCGACCTGGGTCGCGTGTTCCAGTAGAAGCACCTATTAACGCTCATGGTCTGAGCACGCCAAAGGCGCCCCGCGGGCGAGGAGAACCCTCGCCCCGGGGCGCCTTCTCTTTCGCTATCGGCGCAGCTGGTTTAGCGCTCGACGATGGCGACGATGCCCTGGCCACCTGCTGCACAGATGGAGACCAGTGCGCGGCCGCCGCCGTTTTCCTCGAGCAGCTTCGCGGTGGTGGCGATGATGCGGCCACCGGTTGCGGCGAATGGGTGGCCAGCGGCCAGCGAGGAGCCCTTGACGTTGAGCTTGGAGCGGTCGATCGCACCCAGCGGCTTGTCCAGGCCCAAGCGCTCGCGGCAGTACTCCTCGGACTCCCAAGCCTTCAGGGTGGCCAGGGTCTGGGAGGCGAAGGCCTCGTGGATCTCGTAGAAGTCGAAGTCCTGGAGGGTCAGGCCGTTACGCTCCAGCATGCGCGGGACGGCGTAGGTCGGGCTCATCAGCAGGCCGTCCGGAGTCTTGCCATCGTGGCCGTGCAGGAAGTCCACGGACGCGACCTCGGAGTCCACCAGGTAGGCGCGGACCGGGAGGTTGCGCTCCTTGGCCCACTCCTCGGAGGAGAGCAGGACGGCGGACGCGCCGTCGGTCAGCGGGGTGGAGTTACCGGCGGTCATGGTGGCGGTGGTGCCGTGCTGTGCCGCGTCGCGCTTGCCGAAGACCGGCTTGAGCTTGGCCAGCTTCTCCGGGGTGGAGTCCGGCCGCAGGTTGGTGTCGCGCTGCACGCCGAGGTACGGGGTGATGAGGTCCTCGAAGAAGCCCTCGTCATAAGCCTTGGCCAGGTTCTGGTGGGAGGTCGCGGCGAACTCGTCCTGCTCCTCGCGGGTGATGTTCATCTCGCGGGCGGTGATCGCAGCGTGGTCACCCATGGACAGGCCGGTGCGCGGCTCGCCGTTGCTCGGCTGATCCGGTGCCAGCTGGGCCGGGCGGATGGAGCCGACCAGCTTCAGGCGCTGCTGGGTGGTCTTGGCCTGGGTCAGCTTGATGAGGGTCTTGCGCAGCTGGTCGCCTACCGCCAGCGGGGCATCGGAGGTGGTGTCCACGCCGGAGCCGATGCCGGACTCGATGCGGCCCGCACGGATGGCGTCGCCGACGGCGACGATGGCGGCCAGGCCGGTTCCACAGGCCATCTGCATGTCCATGGCCGGGGTGCTGTTGGCCAGGGAGGAGCCCAGTACAACCTCGCGAACCATGTTGAAGTCGCGGGAGTGCTTCAGAACCGCACCACCGGTGACCAGGCCGAGCTCTTCGTCCTGGAGGCCGTAGCGGGCGACGAGGCCCTCGATAGCCGCGGTGAGCATGTCCTGGTTAGATGCGTCCGCGTACTCCTTGTTGGAGCGGGCGAAAGGAATGCGGTTGCCGCCGAGGATGGCGACCTTCTTCTGGTTACCGTTCGTCATGATGGTTTTCACTCCGTCTCTAGAATGTGCACCAAAGTTGTGCGTCTCCCAACCGACTATAGAGACGTGCTGGGGCCTGGGTTAGAAAACGAAAATATAAAAATAATTTCACTAGATTTCACCCTCAGTGTGACCCCCGACACCGTAGAGTTGAAGTCACGTTCTTAAAAATCTTCTCCGGTCAGCGCGCTGTGCCCGCTAGCCCGCGCCTCGTCAGAAGGGCGCACCCAGCGCGCAGCAAGTTAACGTGACGTGAAGACCGGAAAGCGACAACCCGAAGGAGAATAAGTGTCTAAGACTTCCTCCCAGCACTCCGACCGTTACGGCGAGTTCATCGAGTCCCCGTTCGGCAACTTCCTGGCTGACAAGGTCGGCCTGCCGAAGCCTGAGAAGCTGCGCCGCTACAAGGCCGGCGAGCCAGCACTGCCGGGCCTCGTGCTCGTCGGCGGCCAGGGCCGCCTGATCGACCCGGTCACCTCCCTGCTGGATGCGGACTACGACCTGACCCGCGACTCCGGTGACAGCAAGTACGCCGCCTTCGTCTTCGACGCGACCGGCATCACCAAGCCAGAGGAGCTCCACCAGCTGTTCGACTTCTTCAACCCGGTGATGCGCAAGCTCGCCCCGAACGGCCGCATCGTCGTTCTGGGCACCACCCCGGAGCTGGCTGAGTCCACCGACGAGGCCATCGCCCAGCGCGGTCTCGAGGGATTCAGCCGCTCCGTGGCCAAGGAGCTGCGCCGCGGCGCGACCGCCCAGCTGGTCTACGTCAGCCCGAAGGTCTCCGGCGACTTCACCGGCCTGGAGTCCACCCTGCGCTTCCTGCTGTCCGGCAAGTCCGCTTACGTCGACGCCCAGGTCATCCGCGTCGACGACACCGCTGCGACCGCACCGGCAAACTGGGACCAGCCGTCTGAGGGCAAGGTCGCCGTTGTCACCGGTGCTGCCCGCGGCATCGGTGCCACCATCGCCGAGGTCCTGGCCCGCGACGGCGCGAAGGTCATCTGCGTGGACGTCCCGCAGGCCGGCGACGGCCTGGCTGAGACCGCCAACCGCGTCAAGGGCACCTCCCTGCCGCTGGACGTCACCGCCCCGGATGCTGCCGACAAGCTCAAGGAGCACGCCGAGGCTCGCTTCGGCCAGGGCATCGACATCATCGTCCACAACGCCGGTATCACCCGCGACAAGCTGCTCGCCAACATGGACGACGCACGCTGGAACGCCGTCATGGCCGTGAACCTCATCGCCCCGGTCCGCATCACCGAGGGCCTGATCGCCAACGGTGGCCTCAACGACAACGGCCGCGTCATCGGCGTGTCCTCCATCGCGGGCATCGCCGGTAACCGTGGCCAGACCAACTACGGCACCACCAAGGCCTCCGTCATCGGCTTGGTCAACACCTTCAGCGAGAAGCTGGCGGACAAGAACATCACCGTCAACGCCGTGGCACCGGGCTTCATCGAAACCCAGATGACCGCCGCCATCCCGTTCGCGACCCGCGAGGCCGGCCGTCGCATGAACTCCCTGCAGCAGGGTGGCCAGACCATCGACGTCGCCGAGACCATCGCCTACTTCGCAGCACCGGCATCCAACGCCGTGACCGGCAACGTGGTCCGCGTCTGCGGCCAGTCCCTGCTGGGCGCGTAAACAAAGCACTGCCCCGCTGACATCTTTTCAACTTCTTAAAGGAGGTTCCTGTGGCTGAGGTTTCCTACAAGGAACTGCCCAAGATTCCGGCTCTCATGGACGAGTACCGGAACGCAGTCAAGGACATTCTGCCGGTCGTCGGGTCCACGCGCTCCGCGAAGGACAACCCGAAGACCGCCTTCGAGGTCCGCGGCGTGAAGATCGACGTTCCGCACCTCGCGGCGTACTGCAGCGCGACGGACCTGCGACTGAGCAACGAGCTACCGCTGACCTACCCGTACGTGCTCTCCTTCCCCATCGTGATGAAGGTCCTCACGGCTCCGGACTTCCCGTTCGGCGCTGTGGGTGCGGTGCACCTGAATAACGTCATCGAACAGAAGCGGGCGCTGACGGTCGACGACGTCCTGGACATCAAGGTCCACGCCGAGAACCTGCGCGAGCACAACAAGGGCCTGCTCATCGACCTGGTCACCGAGATCACCTCGGGCGGCGAGATTGTGTGGCGCCAGGTCTCCGGCTTCCTGGCCAAGGGTGCGAAGCTCTCCAGCTCCTCCCCGCTGGCAGGTGGCGAGAAGACCGACGGCGTGATTCTGCCGATCACCGAGCTGGCGGATCCGCGTCCGACCGCGAACGTGCGGGTCACCCCGTCCCAGATCAAGGACTACGCGGAGGCTTCGGGCGATAAGAACCCGATCCACGTCTCCGGCGTGGGTGCGAAGGCCTTCGGCTTCCCGGCGGTCATCGCGCACGGCATGTGGTCCGCCGCTCGCCTACTGGCCACGCTGGAGGGCGAGATCCCGTCCGCGGCGCGCTACACGGTGCAGTTTGCTAAGCCGGTGACCCTGCCGGCCAATGTCGCGGTCTTTACCGAGAAGGCTGCCAACGGCGACTGGGACGTCCAGCTGCGCAAGGCATCCAAGTTGGACACGGTCCACGCAGTGGCGAAGATCGAGAAGCTCTAAGCCGCTCGCTGTAGCACTCCCCTTTCGGCCGGTTCGCGTTCTCCGCGGGCTGGCCGAAAGCCTTTTGTTGGCCGCGAACTACCATGAGAATCATGGAGCAGGTACAGCAGGCCTTCTACGAGCAAATCACGATCGACCCAGCCCGCATCCCCATCGTCATCCTCTCGGCGCTGGCGATCTACCTCTTTTTCCTGATCCTCGTGCGACTGTTCGGCGTCCGCATCATGACGAAGATGAATGCCTTCGACGCGGTCGTCCTGGTCATGTTCGGCGCGGTCTCGGGCCGCGTGGTCATCGGGCACCCGCCGACCCTTGCCGCGGGGGCGATCGGACTGTTCACACTCATGCTGCTGGAGGCGATCTTCGGAGCAGCGCGCAAATCCACCGCCGTGAGCCGCGTCTTCGACGAGGACCCCCAGGCCGTCTTCGCGCACGGCCAGTACCTGGACCGGCAGCTGCGCCGCACCCACGTCTCCCGCGACGACCTGCGGATGGTCATGCGCCGCGCCGGAGTGGCAACGCCAGCGGACGTCCAGCTCATCATTCTGGAGCCCACCGGCGAGATGACCGTCTACAAAGTCGGCATCGTGATCGACCCGGAGATGCTGCGCGGGGTTGCGGGGCTCCCCTCAGGGTTTACGCAGCACGATCGCGAGAATCACTAGGGTGATACCGGCCAACTCCGTGAGGCTGATCCACTGCTTCAGCGCCACCGCGCCCACCAGGGTCGCAACGAGCGGCAGCACGGCCTGCAGGAGGGCGAACAGCGAGGACCCCGCGAGCCTCAGCACCACCTGGTCCAGGGAATAAGGGATCGCAGCCGAGAGCAGCCCCAGGCCTGCGGCGAGCCCGATGATCGTCGGTGCGGCCATCGCGAGGTTCTCTGGCCACAGCCAGATGGCCAGGGGAAGGCCAAGGACACCGGCGTAGGTGAAGCCCACCGCCAGCGATGCCTTCGAGGTGTCCGCGTTGGAGGAAATCTTGGCACCAAGCAGGATGTAGCCTGCCCAGAAGCCACCCGCGGCCAGCGCCCAGAGGATGCCGCTAGCCTCAGCTGACCACTGGGCCCCGGAGATCACCAGCACGCCAGCGATGGCGAATCCGAGAGCGAGCCAGTCGCGCAGCAGCCTCGACCCCCAGGCCGCAACGATCACCGGCCCAATGAACTCGATCGCCACGGCCGAACCCAGCGGGATGGACTGAATGGCCATGTAGAAGGTCATGTTCATCGCCATCGCGGCCACACCAAAGAAGGTGGCGATCAGCGCCGGGCGGCCGATGAAGGAGCTCGCCCGCGGCCGGAAGAAAGCCCAGAGGATCAGGCCTGCTGTGGCGATGCGGAACCACGCCACCACCACCGGTGGGAAGTGATCGAATAGCCCCACGGCCAGCGCTGCGCCCACGTAGAGCGAGAGGCCGGAGACCGCCATGATTGCCGGAGGCAGCACGCGGGAAGAGCCCTGGTGAGAAAGCGATCCGAACATGCCGTTGATCCTATCCAACCGCCTTCAAACACGAAGAAGGGCCCGCACCGTATGGTGCGGGCCCTTCTTTCAGCGCTCTAGCGTCGTTGTTTCAACTCCGCCAGAGCTGGTTGGTGCGATTTACTCGCCGCCGGCCAGCTTCTCGCGCAGAGCAGCCAGCTGCTCGTCGGAAGCCAGGGTGCCAGCGTCCTCGGCCGGAGCCTCGGCTGCCTTGGTCTCAGCGCCGGACTCGGAGGAGTAGCCGCCCTCGCCGTTAGCCGCAGCCTCAGCAGCTGCGGCGCGGTGGCGCTCGATCTGAGCTGCGTGCAGACGGTGGCGACGCTCGGACTCGGCGTAGCGAGCCTCCCAAGCCTCACGCTGCTCGTCGAAGCCCTCGAGCCACTCGTTGGTCTCCGGGTCGAAGCCCTCCGGGAAGATGTAGTTGCCCTGCTCGTCGTAGGAGTCGGCCATGCCGTACTTGGACGGGTCGAACTCCTCGGTGAAGTCCTCGTCAGCCTGCTTCAGGGATAGGGAGATACGACGACGCTCGAGGTCGATGTCGATGACCTTGACCATGACCTCTTCACCAACGTTGACGATCTGGTCCGGAA
Source organism: Corynebacterium sp. UMB4614 (assembly GCF_030217065.1). NCBI lineage: Bacteria > Bacillati > Actinomycetota > Actinomycetes > Mycobacteriales > Corynebacteriaceae > Corynebacterium > Corynebacterium sp. UMB4614. The sequence continues at coordinate 203,650 of NZ_JASONC010000001.1, read as the reverse complement.
CCTCGACGTGGCGCTCAGCCAGCTCGGAGATGTGAACCAGGCCCTCGATGCCCTCCTCGACGCGAACGAATGCGCCGAACGGAACCAGCTTGGTGACCTTGCCCGGAACGATCTGGCCGATCGCGTGGGTGCGGGCGAAGACGCGCCATGGGTCTTCCTGCGTTGCCTTCAGGGACAGGGAGACGCGCTCGCGGTCCAGGTCGACGTCCAGAACCTCGACGGTGACCTCGTCGCCGACGGTGACGACCTCAGACGGGTGGTCGATGTGCTTCCAGGACAGCTCGGAAACGTGGACCAGGCCGTCAACGCCGCCGAGGTCAACGAATGCACCGAAGTTGACGATGGAGGACACGACGCCCTTGCGGACCTGGCCCTTCTGCAGCTGGTGCAGGAACTCGGAGCGGACCGCGGACTGGGTCTCCTCCAGGTATGCACGGCGGGACAGCACGACGTTGTTGCGGTGCTTGTCCAGCTCGATGATCTTGGCCTCGATCTCCTGGCCGATGTACGGCTGCAGGTCGCGGACGCGGCGCATCTCGACGAGGGAAGCCGGCAGGAAGCCGCGCAGACCGATGTCCAGGATCAGGCCGCCCTTGACGACCTCGATGACGGTACCGGTGACCGGCTCGTCGTTCTCCTTGAGCTGCTCGATGGCGCCCCAAGCGCGCTCGTACTGGGCACGCTTCTTGGACAGGATCAGGCGCCCCTCCTTGTCCTCCTTGGTGAGGACCAGAGCGTCGATCTCGTCGCCAACCTCGACAACCTCATTCGGGTCGACGTCGTGTTTGATGGACAGCTCACGGGACGGGATTACGCCCTCGGTCTTGTAGCCGATGTCCAGCAGGACCTCGTCGTGATCGACCTTGACGATGGTGCCCTCGACGATATCGCCATCATTGAAGTACTTGATGGTCTCATCGACGGCGGCGAGGAAATCCTCAGCGGAGCCAATGTCGTTGATGGCTACCTGAGGGACGTTGTTGGTTGGCATATGGAAGTGTTCTCCGAAACGGAAATCAAATAGAAATGGACAGGGTCAAACTGCGCCTTTCGACGCGTAACGTACTGAAGGTTACACGAGAGGCTTTAGCTGCACAAACACCTGTTTTGCAAATTCCTCGGTCGTGGCGGGGCGGGGCGCACCTTCCACCCCACGCGCCACAGCAGGCTCATCTGCCACAGGCGTTGCGGTCTCGGGGTCTGCTGCGGCAGCCTCTCGGACCAGATCCGCGGTCGGCGCCTTGACCACGGCCTCGCGTACCGCGCCTTCCAGAAGCTCCGCAGCTTGCGGATAACCCAACGAGTCGAGCATCTGCGCGGCGGAGTTCATGATGCCCGCCGGGTTGGCAATGCCCTGCCCCGCGATATCCGGGGCGGAACCGTGCGCCGCCTGTGCCATGACCTGCGACTCGCTGGCATTGATACTGCCCGCAATCCCCAGCGAACCACCCAGCCCACCGGCCAGGTCGCTCAAGATATCGCCGAACATGTTCTCGGCCACGATCGTGGCATAGCGCTCCGGTCGGGTCACCAGCTCGGCGCACAGGGCGTCGATATGAACGGGCTGAACCTCGACCCCGAACTCTTCCGCGCAGGCCTTCGCCTCGGCGACGTAGCGCCCCGAGGTCTCGGTCAGCACGTTGGACTTGTGCGCCACCGTGAGCACCCCGTCGCGGGCGGCGGCGATGGCGGCGGCGCGACGGACGATGCGGCGGATCTTGGTCTGGGTGAAAACGCCGATCGCCAGGGAGACTTCCCCGTTGACCGTGATATCGCCGCTGCCCATCAGCATGTTGCGGTCGGCGTACATGCCCTCGGTGTTCTCCCGGACGATCACCACGTCCAGGTCCGGGTGCACCGCCCCTGGCACGCCACGCACCGGGCGAATATTCGCCCACAGATCCGCCTGTTTGCGCAGATGAGCAGAAGGGTTGAGCTGGCCCGCCACGCTCGGCGGATAAGACACATTGTCGTGAGGACCCAAGATCCAGCCATCCAAGCCAGTGATCGTCTCCCAGGTCTCTTCCGGCACGATTCTTCCGGTGGCGTTGATCGCCTCGCGGCCCAGCAGCAGCGGCACAAACTCCGGTGTCGCTTCCCCACTGGCCTGTAGCGCAAGTTCCACCGCCTGCACCGTCGGGGCGACGATCTCCGGGCCGATGCCCTCGCCCTGCCAGACTCCGAGACGACAAGTTTCTGTGTTAGCCATGCCCTCCACCCTAGGGCTCCCAGACCGGCCGAGCACAGGGCTGCCCCATTGTTCTTGCGGATTGCCCGAACCTGACGTCCGTAAATAAACCCAGCGTGCCTGGTGTCTTTTGCAAGGATTCGGCCGTAAAGTACCTCGGGTGACTGATTACTCTTCGCACTCCGCAGCATCGGAGCAATACCCGGCCGACACGGCTGGCAGCTCCAGCGGCGTGAGCTTTGACAAGACCAAGCCCTCCGCGCTCACGGTCATCCTCAACGCGATTCGCGGCGGCCTGATTGGCCTGGCCGAGCTCGTGCCAGGTGTGTCCGGCGGCACGATCGCGCTGGTGACCGGCGTGTACGAGCGCGTGATCTATAACGCCAACGTCTTCCTCGACGGGGTCAAGACCCTGCCGAAGGACCGGGCGAAGGCGGGCCAACGCTTCCGCGACGTGGACTGGTGGCTACTGATCCCGATGCTCATTGGCATGGGACTGATCGTGGTGCTCATGGCTGGTCCAATGAAGGACTTCGTCACCAACCAGCCAGTCGCAGCGCGTGCACTATTCCTCGGCATGGTGATGGTCTCCATCGCCGTGCCACTGTTGATGATCGACTGGAAGAGCGCTTCAGCGAGCTGGGCGAAGGTGCTGCCGGTGATGGGTATCTTCGCGGTGCTGACGTTCTGGGCCACCGGGTTCACCAGCAGCACGCAGCATGAACCGCACCTGATCATCGTGTTCCTCGCCGCAGCGGTGGCGATCTGTGCGCTGGTGCTGCCCGGAGTGTCTGGCTCCTTCTTCCTGCTGGCCGTCGGCCTCTACGAGGCCACGCTCGGCGCGGTGGACGAACGCAACTTCACCTACCTGGGCGTGTTCGCCCTCGGCGCGCTGACGGGCATCGTGGTCTTCGTCCGCCTGCTGGAGAAGATGCTCAACGAGCACCGCACCGTCACGCTGGCTGCGATGGCCGGTCTGCTGTTGGGAAGCCTGCGCGCGCTGTGGCCATGGCAGGACGACGCCGCTGGTCTGCTCGCCCCGGGCGAGAATGTCGGTGGTGCCATTGTTCTGTTCGTGCTGGGGGCAGCGATCGTAGCTGCGATGGTTATCGCGGAACGGCGCTTCGGGGGCGACAAAACCGAAGCCACCGCAACGTCCTAGAAGGCGTCTGTAACAAGGCGAGAAACCCCACGGTGAATGATTGAACTGATCACCGTGGGGTTTCGCATTGCTGTGGGGGTAGCGCCACACGCACGGGGTGGCGCCACACGCACGTCGCGGCGGCGCTGTGGCGGCGATGCTACAACGCTGGGGCGAAGGCTAGTGCCCGGCGAGATCCCAGTTCTCGCCGTGGCCTGCGGAGACATCCAGGGGGACCCGCAGGCTGGCTGCCGAATCCATGTTCTCCTCCAACAGCTGCTGGATCTGCTCGAGCTCACCGGGCGCGATCTCCAGCACGAGCTCATCATGGACCTGCAGCAGCACCCGGGACTTCAGATTCGCATTGCGCAGCGCGCGATCCACCCGCAGCATCGCGAGCTTGATGATGTCCGCAGCCGTACCCTGAATCGGCGCATTGAGGGCGGCACGCTCGGCATTCTCCCGAGCCACCCGGTTCGAGCTGGCCAGCTCCGGCAGGTAGCGGCGGCGACCGTAGAGCGTCTCTGTGTAACCGGTTTCCTTCGCCGCCTCGACGACCTTATCCAGGTAGCGCTTCACGCCGCCGAAACGGTCGAAGTAGTTTTCCATGATCCCCTTGGCCTCGCCCGGGCTGATGCCCAGCTGCTGGCTGAGTCCAAACGCGGAGAGCCCGTAGACCAGGCCATAGCTGAGGGCCTTGACGCGACGGCGTAGCTCCGGGGTGACCTCGTCCACGGGGACGTCGAACACTCGGGAGCCGACGTAGTTGTGCAGGTCCTCCCCCGCCCGGTAGGCCTCGATCAGACCTGCGTCCTCGGAAAGGTGCGCCATGACGCGCATCTCGATCTGCGAGTAGTCGGCGGTCAGCAGCGTCTCGTAGCCCTCTCCGACGCGGAACGCGGAACGGATCTTGCGGCCCGCTTCCGTGCGCACGGGGATGTTCTGCAGGTTCGGTTCCGAGGACGATAGTCGGCCGGTCGCCGCTCCCTTCTGGTTGAAGGTGGTGCGGATGCGGCCGTCGCCGTCGATGGCGTTGATGAGGCCGTCGATGGTGCTCTTCATCTTCTGGTACTCACGGTGCGCCATGAGGTGGTTGAGGAAGGGGTGTTCGGTCTGCTGCTGCAGCTTCTCCAGCTCCGCGGCAGCAGTTGAGTAGCCGGTCTTCGTCTTCTTGGTCTTCGGCAGGCCAAAGTCCTCGAAAAGTACCTTCTGCAGCTGCTTGGGGCTGGAGAGGTTGAGCTGATCGTCCTCGGCGAGTTCGCGGGCGGCGGTGACCTCGTCGGCGATCTGGGCTTCGTATTCGGCGGCGAGCTCCTCGAGGGCGGCCTTATCCACCTCGATGCCGTGGGCCTCCATCTCCGCCAGGATGTGGGTCAGGGGCACCTCCATGGAGAAGTAGAGCTCGGCCTGGCCGGCGTCCGTGAGCTCCTGGTTCATGATCCCGACCAGCTCGCGGACGGCCTGGGCACGCTCCAGGCTGCCCGAGTTCTCAGGCAGGTCGCGGCCCGCGTGGCGCTGCAGCACATCCCCCAGCGACCAGCTGCGCAGGTCCGGGCGGACGAGGTAGGCAGCCACGGAGGTGTCATGTTCCACCCCGTCGAGGGCGAAGCCCTGCTGCCGCAGTGCGTGGAAGCTCTGCTTGGAATCGTGGAACCACTTCGGCGCGCCCCGGTCGGCCAGCCAGGTGCGCAGCACCTGCTCGTCCTTCGCATCCAGAGCGGCAAGGTCAAGCCTTAGGCCTTTATTTTCGGCACTGAGCAGGCCGAGTGTCTCACCGTCAATGTCCACGGCGAGCGCCTCTGCGACCGCGTCACGCCCCTCCTGGTAGGCGGCGTTCTTCTTCAGCCAGTTGGCGAGCTTGCCGGGGGTCAGCTCCTCCTCGGTGACGGGGATGCTGGTGGTGTCCTCGAATTCCACCCCGAGGGTGCGGAAAGTGCGGTTGCGCAGCGTGTTGCCGAACTGCAGCTTCTCGAAGATCGCCAGCGCGTCGTTCGGGTCGATATCCGCCGGCTTCAGCGTGTCCAAGCTGTCCACCATGTCCAGGTCCCGGACCATCTCTGTGATCTTCCGGGCCAGCTGGACGTCGGCGACATAGGCGCGCAGGTTCTCGCCCACCTTGCCGCGGATGTCGTCCATGTTGTCGATGACGCCGTCCAGGGAACCGTACTTCTGGATCCACTTCTGGGCGGTCTTCGGTCCCACACCCGGCACGCCCGGCATGTTGTCCGAGGTATCGCCGCGAAGTGCCGCGAGATCCGGGTACTGCTTCGGGGTCACGCCGTACTTCTCTTCCACGGCCTCCGGGGTGAAGCGGTGGAGCTCGGAGACCCCGCGCAGGGTGTAGAGGACGGTGACGTCGTCCTCGACGAGCTGCAGGGAGTCGCGGTCACCGGTGCAGATGAGGGTGTTCATGCCCGCGTCATGCCCCTGGGTGGCCAGCGAGGCGATGATGTCGTCCGCCTCGTAGCTCTCCTTATCCAGGGTGGTGATGCCGAGTGCCTTCAGGGTCTCGCGGATCAGCTCGATCTGGCCCTTGAATTCCGGCGGCGTGGCTGGGCGCTGCGCCTTGTACTCGGGGAACTCCGCCTCCCGGAAGGTCGGGCCCGAAAGGTCAAAGGCGGCGGCGATGTGGGTGGGCTTTTCCTGTTCCACCAGCCCCAGGAACATCCCCAGGAATCCGTAGACGGCGTTGGTGTGCTGCCCGCCGGTCGTCGAGAAGTTCGCCGCCGGGAGGGCGTAGAACGCCCGGAAGGCAAGGGAATGCCCGTCGAGGAGGAGCAGGGTTTCTTCAGATTTACCACCGGTTGTCATGCCCGCCATCCTACTGAACCGCACCCCGCCCGCTGTTTTGTGCCCACCAGGGCGCTGCCGTATGCTTTGACCTATTGCGCCCCCGTAGCCCAATTGGCAGAGGCAACGGATTCAAAACCCGTCCAGTGTGAGTTCGAGTCTCACCGGGGGCACGTTTTAACCCCGCTGCGACCAGCATTAACGCCAGGTCGCAGCGGGGTTCTTCTTTTCCGCCACTTCCGCCGGGCAAGGCCAGGGTGGTTAGCGGAACAGCTTCAACAGCAGATATCCGACACCTGCACTCACCCCGATGCAGCCGCCGACCGAAAGATCCGCCCAGACACCAACACCGAGGCCAATGAGTCCCATCGCAACTCCAACCAGTGGCGCGGCGATGAGGAGGGTTCGAGTATTGGAGCACACTCCCACCAAGCCGGCGGCGGGCGCCACGAGCAGAGCGATCGAAAGGATCGTCCCGACGGCAGGGATGAGCGCCACCAGGGTGGCCACAATAAGCGCACTGATGATCCCTTGCGCAAACCTTCGATTGTGGGACACCCCGAATGCTTCAGGGTCGAAGGCGAAGAACACCAGCTTCCGCCAGCCACCCCACAGGATGAGCAGAGTGACTGCGAGCAGCCCGAGGGAAATTCCGATGTCCACCCAATCAACGTTGAGCACGCTACCAACCAGGAAGCTCTCGACCTTGACGGGCAGTGGTGCGAAAAACTTGTTGAGGAAATACCCCAGCGCGAATCCGGACGTCAGCACGATGCCAGCAGCGGCAGAGGGCGTTCCAAATTTCGAGAGTCCGAACAGGGCTCCGATGGGGATGCACATGAGTAATGCGCCGAGGAAAAGCAACGCCGAGATCCCCGCGAAGTTCAGACCGAGGGCAGCAGCCACGACCACTCCGAGGACTGCCCCGGGGAAGGTGGCGTGGGTGATGGCTTCGGCGAAGAAGACCTGCCTATTGAGCACAGCGAACACACCCACCAGCCCGGCGAGCATTCCGACGGCGATGACCTCGATGATGGGGAGCAGAAGAATATCAAGCATCGCGGCCCACCCCTACCTTCAGCCACCGCACCCCAAGGGCCAAGAAGTAGAAGCCGACGGCGGTGAGTGCGACCACTGCCTGCGGGGACACCGGTCCCAGTGGGACGAGGGCGAGGCCCACCACCCCACTCATGCAGCCGATGAGCACCGAGATCGGAACCATCGTGCGCACCCTCGTGGCCACTAACCGGGCTGCCGCACCGGGCACGATGAGGTAGCCAACCACCAGGAGTACTCCGACCGCACTGGCTGAAGACACGACGATGGCTGCAACAGCCACGTTGATCGCGATGTCAATGACCCACAAGTTGATTCCGCTGGCGGCCGCCGCGACGCGGTCGAAGGCAACAAAGACTTGCCGCCGCCACGTCACCGCGATCACCACGAGCGCTACAGCGCACACCAGCAGCGCGCTGTTGAGTCGGGAATCCGTGACCTCGAGGAGCCGGCCGAACATCAGCGCCTCCAATTGCCCCGATTGGTCACCCTTCTTCAGGGAAAGCACCACCCCTAGGGAAAAGAAGCTGGTGAGCACCACGGCCACCCCTGGTTCGGATAGCCGCGAGCGGGACACCACCGCCAGGAGCACAGCCACCACCAGAGCCAGCGCCGAGGCAGCCGGAATGATCATGTCGATCCCGCCGAACACTGCACCGGCGACGATGCCGGGGAAGATCGAATGCACCATCGCCTCAGCGTTGAACTCGAGGCTGCGCAGATTCACGATCACCCCCACCAGGCCGGAGACCAGTCCCAGTGCGAGCAGCAGCACCAGCGGGCGAAACATGAAGGGCGATACCCCCAGCGCGAGTGCTAGATCAACCCACATACAGCGGCACCACCTCGGCACTCGGCCCGAAGATCGGCTGCTCAGCAACGATGAGGGTGTAGTCACAGGCCCGTTCTGCCAGGACGAGATCGTGGGTAGAGGCGATGATCGCGGTGCCTTCTTCCTTCAGCTCTTCTAACAGGTCCAGCAGCATCTCTCGGTTCTGGGAGTCCAGTCCGTTGAATGGTTCATCGAGCAGAATGAGTTCGGTGCGCGCAACGACGGCTCGGGCAAGCAGAACCCGCTGCTGTTGCCCACCGGAGAGGCTGCCAAAGCGCACGTGCGCACGTTCCGCGAGTCCGACCTTTTCCAGGGCCTGGTAGACGCGCTTCTTCTTCCCTCCCAGCGGTTGGAAGGGACGAAGTTCCCGGAGCACGCCCATCGCGACGACGTCGAAGGCAGTGACGGGGAAGCTACGATCCAGGTCGGCGACCTGGGGCACGTAGGACAGGCGGGTGGCGTTGACGTCCAACTTTCCGCCGACAAGGCGTACCGCCCCCAGAATGCCGCGCAGCACGGTGGTCTTCCCGGAGCCGTTCGCCCCGATCAGCGCGAGCCCCTGACCAGCGTGGAGCCGGGCGTCGAGGTGCTGGACGACGGGCGGGCCACCGTAACTGAACGCGGCGTCCGAAAGCTCAACGATGGGCTGTCCGGAAGATGGAGTGGGCATTACTTCAGGCTCTCAGGAAGGTCGGCGAGCTTGCCATCCCAGGCCTCCACGAGGGTGGTGACGTTGTGAATGATCGAGGAAATGTAGGTCTCGCCAGCCGAGCCCGCAGGGCCCAGGGAGTCACCGTAGAGGGCATCGTCGCCGACGACCGCCTTCACGCCGGCTGCCTTGGCGATGGCTTCGATGGACTTCGAGTTATTGGAATTCTCCGCGAACAGGGCGGTAGCTCCGGACTTCCGCACGGTCTCAGCTGCCTTGCGAATGTGGTCGGCGGTGGCGTCCTGCTGGTCGCTGAAGTCGGAGAGCGCGGCGCCGATGAAGTCGATACCGTACTCCTTGGAGAGGTAGCCGAATGCATCGTGGCTGGTGAACAGGATCGGGTCCTTCACCGTCGCGAAGGACTCGCGTGTCCACTCGTCCAGGTCGTCGAGCTTATCCTGGTAGCTCTTCACACCCTCGGAGATCGCCTTCTTCATCGCTTCGTCGCCGCGCTCATCGGCAATCTTCTCCAGCGCGTAGCCGATGTTCGCCACCTGGACCTTCGCGTTCTTCGGGGAGGTCCAGACGTGCGGGTCGTAGGTGAACTCCGGCTCCTCGCCTGGTTCCTCCGGTGGGAATGGCCAGGGCGCGACGTCCACCTGCTCGATCCCGCGGTCGATCTTGTAGTCACCGTTGTCGGCGTCCTCGATCTGCTTCGGCTTCTCCTTCACGTCAGAAGCGGTGAGCACGCCGGTGGTGACCAGCATGTTGCCCTTGAATCCGGAGGATTCGATCGCGTTGGAGAGGAAGTGTTCCAAGTCGACGCCGTTGACGAGCAGGAGTTCTGCTTCCGAGGTCGCCTTGAGCTGCTCGTGGGTCATCTCGAGCTCGTGAGCGCTCGCATTGGGCGCCAGCAGGCAGGTGAGATCAACCTCGGAGAGGTCCATCTGCTTGACGTAATCGCAAATCTGGGTGGTAGACGCGACGACCTTGATCTGGTCATCGCTGCCGGACGGCTCGCCTTCACTGCTGCAGGCCACCAGGCTGGCGCCAGCAAGAGCGAGCCCGATGCCTGCGGTTAGCGCACGCGCGAATGGGCGGCGGAGGCGCGCGGCTGGGCTTTCGGCGGAGGGTGTTGAAGCTGGGGACATGGGTATGAGTTCCTTCCCGACGAGGTTTTGGCTCCCTGTCATCAGGCAGCCACAATTAAGCAAGGCAACCCTAAGTCGATCGCAAAGAGTTAGTCAAACCCCCAGTATAATGGCACTGTTTTCCATTAATGCTATCTCCGCTGCTGCGCCCACTCCACCGTTCCGAACCCCAAGCGACGGACTCCGCCCTCGCAGGGGGGTATCGCAGCTTCGCCCCTCCTACCGCTACATTTGCACGACCATCTTCCCGGTATTGCCGCCGGTGAACAGCTCCAGGAAAGCCCCAGGCATAGCCTCAATGCCATGACGGGTCGTGACGTCGTACCGAACCTCTCCGCTGGCGATCAGTGGCGCCATCCGCTCCCGGAACTCCCCTGCTACGTCGAGGTACTGCCCCAGCACAAAGCCACGCAGGGTGAGACACTTGCCGATCGCCAACGCAAGGTTTCGCGGCGCGGTCGGCGGCTGTGTGTCGTTGTATTGGGCAATCGCACCACACATCGCAACACGGCCGAAGGTATTCATGCGAGCAATGGCTGCCTCCAGGTGATCGCCGCCGACGTTATCGAAGTAGACGTCGATCCCCTCGGGCGCGGCCTGGCGCAGCTGCCCCGCGAGGTCGCCCTCCCGGTAGTTGATGGCCGCGTCGAAGCCGAGCTCCTTGAGTCGGGCAACCTTTTCCTCGCTGCCTGCCGATCCGATCACGCGGGAAGCGCCCAGGTGGCGGGCGAACTGCCCCACCGCAGACCCCACGGCACCGGCCGCACCGGAGACGAAAACCACGTCCCCTTCCTTGATCTCCGCGATGCGGGTCAGCCCCACGTAGGCGGTCAGTCCGGTGAGGCCAAGGATGCCGAGATAGGCCGCCGCTGGGGCGACATTCAGATCGACTGGCTTAGCCTGCCCCTCATCGACGATGGCGATATCCTGCCAGCCCAGCGGATGGGAAACGGTATCGCCGACCTGGAATTTCTCCGACCGGGATTCGCGAACCACACCCACTGCCCCGCCGGTCATCGGCTTGTTGAGATCGAAGGGCGGGATGTACGACTTGACGTCGTTCATCCGGCCGCGCATGTACGGATCGACCGTGTTGACGGTGTTCTCGACGAGGATCTGTCCCTCAGCTAGGTCTGGGAGCTCGACCTGCTCGAGGCGGAAGTTCTCCATCGTCGGGGTTCCTGTCGGTCGGGAAGCGAGAACCCATTGTTTCGCGGTAACCATGGCACGTTGTCCTCTCTGTTGATTTTCGTGACGCCCACGGTACTCGCCCGAGAGATTTCACCGCTGCCTCTAAAACCATCTCCTTTCGGTATTGCCCCCACACATAAACGAGCGCTAAGGTTAGCCTTAGTAAAGATCACTTAGGGTTGACTAAGTCGCCAGGCCATCTCATGGATGATCAGCGACGAACAGCCCCCACGCTTCCCGAGCAGAACTGAGACCACCTACCCATGAAGCTCCTCCCCATCGCCAGAAAGCCCCGCGCAGCAGCATGCCAGGACAGCCCTTGCGGATCTGGCTCCTGCCTACGCGGCGACCAGGTACCCGCCGACACCTGCGCGCTCCTGCCCGAGTGCTGCCTACAGCGTGTCATCGCTCAGCAACCCGCGCTCGCTACTCGCTTACTCGAACTGGGATTCCGCCCGGGCACGAAAATCCGGGTGGGTGGCACGGTGGCTGGTGGTGCCCGCGTGGTCACCATCGGCAATGCCCACTACGCAGTGGATCATCACACCCTGCGCCAGCTGGACGTCGTCATCACTGCGGCATAAAGGATCGAAAAGAGAATGACGAAGGATCACAGCACCCCGGTGAGCTGCCACGGCGCCCCAGCAATGGCGGTAGCTGCTGCAGGTTCGCCGGTCATCACGCTAGTGGGCGCCCCCAACTCCGGTAAGTCCACCCTCTTCAACGCGCTGACCGGCGCGAAAGTGCAGACCGGAAACTGGCCCGGCACCTCCGTGGAGATCAGCCGGGGCCTCTGGCACATCGGTGACACCCCCATCGACCTGATCGACTTGCCCGGCGCGTACTCCCTGGACCCGCTGAGCCCGGACGAGGCCTTCACCCGTGAGATGTTGGTGGACTGCCCGGCCGATGAACGCCCCGACGTGGTCGTCGTCCTGATCGACGCGACTGCTCCGGCGCGTGGGCTGAACCTGGCTTTTCAGGTTGCTGAGCACCCATACCGTGTGGTGCTGGCGGTGACCAAACAGGATGTCGCCGCTGACCAGGGCATTCACATTGACCTTGAGTCACTGGCTAAAGCGGTGGGGATGCCGGTGGTTGCTGTGAATGGGCGCCGGCGGGAGAATCTCGGCGGCCTGCGGGATGCCGTCACGCGAGCACTAGCGACTGAGCCCGCGGTGGTGCGTCCGGATACCGACCTGGAGCGCCGTTTCGCGGATCTGGATGCGGCGGAGAAAGCTGCGGTGCAGCGTGCGGAGGTAGGGCCGAGCATCAGTGAGCGGATCGACCGGGTGGCTTTGCACCCTGTGCTGGGCCCCGTTCTGTTCCTTGCTGTGATGTGGGCAGTCTTCATGATCACCACAAAGGTGGCCGCACCGCTGCAGGACGGCCTGGAGGGCTTCATTATGGGCCCGGTCTCCGATGCCGCCCGGTCCGGATTGGAAGCCGTCGGCGCGGCTCACTGGTTGGTCACCGGCCTGCTGGTTGATGGGCTGATCGGCGGGGTGGGCATGGTGCTGACCTTCGCCCCGCTGATGGCGCTGATGTTTCTGTGCCTGGCCGTACTGGAGGACTCCGGCTATATGGCTCGTGCCGCGGTGGTGACTGACCGGGTGATGCGGGCGATCGGGCTGCCGGGCAAGGCCTTCATCCCGATCGTGGTGGGTTATGGCTGTAATGTGCCGGCAATCTCCGCCACTCGTGTGCTGGGGGATGTGCGCCACCGGATCTTGACGTGTCTATTGATTCCCTTCACGTCCTGCTCTGCGCGCTTGGTTGTTTTCATGATGCTGGCTCAGGTCTTCTTCCCGGCTCACGCGGGCTCAGCCGTGTTCGCAATGTATGTTCTTTCCATTTTGTTGGTCATTGTGTGCGGTCTTGCGCTACGGCACACGCTGTGGCGGTCAATGCCCTCGGAGGCGCTGGTAATTGACCTTCCGACGTATCAGCTGCCCACCTTCCGCCTTTCTCTATCGGTGATGTGGACCCGGTTGAAGGGATTCCTGCAGACCGCGGGGGGCATCATCGTCGCGACGGTGGTTGTCATTTGGCTGCTGATGTCCATCCCAGTAAGTGGCCAGCCATTCACCGAGGAGGGGCCGACCCCGCAGGATTCCGCATATGGGCTGGTCTCCGAGGCCATGGCCCCCGTGTTCGCCCCAGCCGGATTTGGTTCCTGGTCGCTGACGGGCCCGCTGGTAACGGGCTTCGTGGCCAAAGAGGCGCTGATCTCCACGTGGGCGCAGACCTACGCGGTGGAGGACGTCACCGACGCTGATCCGGAGACGCAGGCGGATTCTCCGCTGGCGCGCAACATCCGTGCGGACTTCGATGAGGCCTCGGGTGGGCACGGGCTGGCTGCGGTCTGGGCCTATATGGTGTTCCTCCTGGCCTATACCCCGTGCGTGGCGACGATCGCTGCCCAACGCCGCGAGATCGGCTGGAAATGGACGCTGCTCGGTTTCGGGCTTCAGCTGGCGGTCGCGTGGTTGCTGGCCGTAGGAACCTTCCAAGTGTTGAAGGTGTTCCTATGACGCCGATGACGCCACAAGCCAAGGTCGCAGAGGCTATCACCCGCGGGGTGACCCGGCCGGTGGACATCGCGCTGGAAACGGGTCTGGGGCAGGGCACCGTTGAGGTGATCATGACGCACATGGAACGCAGTGCGCAGCTAGTGCGGGAGCCCATTGGGGGATGCCCGAGCACCGGCTGCGACCGCTGCCCGCAATCCAGGGGCTGTTCGGGGGCGTCGGGGAACCGCGGGCCAGTGTTGCTCAAGCTGAGCTCTCCCCCGCGGCACGACTAGCCGCCGAAGGTCTGCATCGCTCCGCGAAGCATCACAACGCCTGCCCCCAGTGTCGCCATGATCAACGAGAGCTTGTGGGCGCATTCGAGCGAAATGTAGCGGGAAAGTTTCGAGCCCGTAGCGATGCCGACCACCAGGGCCACGAGGCACAGCGGCCAGAGCACGATGGGTGCTGTGGCGAAGATCGACTGCTCAGCACCCAGTTCCTTAAACAGCAGCGAGAGAGCCCCGGAAACGAAGAACAGCGGCTGCAGCGTGGCGGCGAAGGTGCGAGTCGGCCACCGTGAGACCTGGGCGTAGACCGTGATCGCAGGCCCGGCGATACCCGCCAAGGTGTTCATGAAACCGCCGGCCACCCCAGCCGCGACGGCGTATTGGGGCCCATCAACCCTCGCGCGCTCCGGTAGCCGCGAGGTCACCAGTAGGGCGAGGAGCACCAGGGCACCGACGATCATCTGGAGCGGCCCCAGTGGCGTATTGTGCACCACCCAGGTGCCGGGGAGCGCCCCGAGCGCCATGACGGGTCCAATGAGCCAGAAGTTCCGCCAGTCGATGTTCTCCCACACGGAGGCGGATTGCATGACGGCGTTGACGGTTGCGACCACGTTGATGACGAGCACTCCCGTCACGGGGCCTGCGACCAGCGCCACAACGGGCGCGCCGAGTAGCCCCAGCCCCATCCCGGAGATCCGCTGCATCATCGCGCCGACGAAGATCGCCGCGAGGATGCACACGAAAGCCACGATGGTCAGTTCCATGTGTAGGCAGTCTACTGCCAGCTAGGACGTCGCCACCTCAGCACCCGGGGCCCCAGCGCCCGGGGCCTCAGCGCTCGGCGTTCCTGTATCCGGTGTCTCACTGCCCGGCGCGGCGGCCCGCTCCCCTTCAGTAACGCTGGGCTCGCTCTCCTCACCCCGGTGCGCACGCGCCATGACGACCGGCCACCAGAGCACGACCGCGGCCAGAACCAGCAGCACCATGCCCCACAGCACATAACCCATGGCCAAGGGTCCGGGCCAGCGCACCTGGTGCCACAGCCCCATCGCCGGGGCGATATGGCGGGTGATGAAAGGTACCGCGCACACCCCCACTGCCAGAATCGCCAGCAGCGTCCCCCACCACCGGGGCACCCATGTGATCACCTGGTCAGCCACGCAGAGCAGCACCGGGATCACCCAGACCCAGTGGTGCATCCAGGAAAACGGCGAGACCATCACCAACGCGACACCGGCAAACCCCAGCTCAGCGGTGCGGTGATCCTGCTTGTGCGCCTGCCACAGCACGGCGATAGTCACGCCGAGGATGAGTACGCAGCCCAGCGCCCAGAAGAGCTTGCTCTCCGTGTGGAAGGTGCGCTCCAGCACCACTCCCAGAGACTGGGCGCCGGGGTTGATCGCCTCACCGACCCGTGAGGAGTCGAGCATCTTCTCGGCCCAGTACGTGCCGGCGTCTTTGACGAAGAGAAAGCCGATGCCCACCGTCACGAAGAAAGCGGCGACCGAGCGGGCGAGCGCCCACCACTGCCGCCGGACGATGAATACCAGCCAGAAGAACGCGGGCACGAGCTTGATGCCCGCCGCGATCCCCGTCGCAATCCCGATATCGCTGCGCCACCGATTGGCTGGGGACCGCAGCACGTCCGCTGCTACCAATGCCATGAGCAGCAGGTTGATCTGGCCGAAGAAGAAGCCCTCCCGGATCGGGACGAGCGCGAAACTCGCGATACCGAGCAGGGTGGCAAATCCCACTGTCGCCCCGCTCACGCGGTAGCCACGCTCGGCAATGATTGCCACGAGGATGATGAGCAACAGCAGGAAGGCACCGAACTGCCATAACACTGCCCCCACTACTGCGGGGACGTGCGAGAATGCGCTAAACAACCACGCCGAGAACGGCGGATAGGTAAAAGGCAGCTTGCCCACGAGCCCGCCGGTGTAGACGTCCTGACCCTGCTGCACCAGTGCTCCGCCTCGTCGGTAGACGATGAAGTCGATGGGAACGCGGAACAGGGAGGCTTTCGAGCTGAGCATCTGCTGGCTGAGCTCGGTTCGCGCCACGACGAAAATCGCGGCGATGACGGCGAGGTAGGCCCACGGCTTACCGGGTAAGCGCTTGGACTGGTGTTGCACGGGCTGGGCCGTGGGCTGCGGAGTCATGACAATTCAGGGAAAAGCTTTCGGGGGTCTTTGAGGATAACGTTGCGGCCCGCGGTGCGCAGGCCCTGGAAGCCCTGGACGACCATGCGTCGGCCAATGTCATTAACCGAAGCGACCTCGGAGAGATCGAACACCACCCGGTCGGCGAGTTTTTCTTCTTGAAGAATAGTACGCCACGCGTTCTCCGCAGCCGCAAAATCAATGATTCCTTGGAGTTCGATAGTGGTGGTGCGACCATCCGGCCCGTCCTCGCGGGTGATGATGTCGCGCACCGCCGTATCGCCGCGCTGGCGCAGGCCCATCAGGTGCAGGCTCATGTCTTCCGAGAGACGGTGGAAAGTTTTTACACCGCGCACCGAGTTTCCCGTCTTATCCAATCGCGGCGAGAACGTGGCCAGCCCCATCACGCCGGGCAGCGTGCCCATGATGCCACCGGAGACACCGGACTTCGCGGGGATGCCGACCACGGACATCCACCGGCCCGCGAGGTTGTACATCCCGGCAGAAGACATCACCGCCTGCACCTGTCGGGAGACCAGCGAGGAGACCACGCGCTTGCCCGTCAGCGGCTGGATTCCCCCGCTCGCCAACGTCGCGGCCATCACCGCCAGGTCCCGCACCGTGACCTTGACGGAGCACTGTTGGGTATAGCTCTCCACCGCGTCGTGGGCCATGTCCTCGATGATCCCGTGGCTGCGGAGCATGTGCGCAATGGAGAGGTTGCGGTCCGCGACCTCCAGCTCGGAGTCGCAGACGACGTAGTCGATCTCCAGGTCCCGGCCCGCCAGCTCGCTCAGGAACTGCCGGATCACCTCGGTGCGCTCCTCGACAGTAGAGTCCTCGCCGTTGATGAGCTGGTTAACCGCGATGGCGCCCGCGTTGATCATCGGGTTCATTGGCCGGTTGCTGCCCGGGTCGAGGCTGAGCTCGTTGAAGGCCTCACCCGAGGGCTCCATGCCCACTGTGGCGCGCACCTTCTTCAGCCCCCGCTCCTGGATCGCCGCGGCATAGACGAAGGGCTTGGACGCGGACTGGATCGTGAACTCCAGCTCGTCGTCGCCTTCGTTGAGACCCGCGCTATAGACGGCGCCGTCGGTGGTGGCCAGCGCGACCGCGAACGGCTCCGGGTCGGCGGTCGCCAGCTCCGGGATGTAGTCCGCGACCTCGCCACCGTCGGAGTCCTTCAGGTCCTCCAGGATTTCCTGCAGGTACCCATGCACCATGTGGCGTTTCATAGACTTACTCCTTCGCGGGTCAATAATTCGATCTTGCGCTCCAGGCCACCGCCGAAACCTGTGAGGGACCCGTCGGCCCCCACCACGCGGTGGCACGGCACGAGAATGCTGATGGGGTTGCGGCCCACGGCCTGACCCACTGGCCGTGCCGCCTTCGGCCGCCCAATGCTACGCGCTACCTCCTGATAACTACGTGTCTGCCCCACCGGAATGCGCCGCAGTTCCTGCCACACAGCCTGCTGCATCGCGGTACCAGACGGAGCCAGCGGCAGGTCCCGGGCCTCGTCCAGGGCCGCAACGTCGCCGTCGAAGAAGCGGGCCAGAATGCTCGCAGCACTCCCGAGAACCGCATCGGACGCAGCAGGGACCTTCCTGACCTCGGTGAGATCCGGAATCCTGTCAGGCTGATCGAACCAGCAACCGATCAGATTCTCCCCATCCGCGATGAGCCATAGCCTGCCCACCGGGGACCCCAGGACAGCGTAACGGCGACCCGCATCGGCCCCACCGGAAGAAAAGCTGGCATCCATAGCATCCGATATTAAGCGCCAGCTGGTCATCCGTTAATATTGCCCGCATGAACAATCACCCGAAACACCGGTCTGCTGTGGCGGCGATCCTCGCCACGGCAGCCCTCGTCCTCACCGGGTGCGTAACTAATGAAGAGCTCGGCAACCCCGATGGTTGGGAGGAGATCCTCCCCCCGGCCAAACCGGAGCTGGTCGCCATGGTGCCCCAGAAGTTCCAGGACAAGGGCACCCTGTCGGCAGCCGCGAACGCCCCGTACGCCCCCAATGAGTTCAAGGACTCGCAGGGCAAGATCATCGGATTCGAGATGGATCTGGTTCGGGCGGCTGGTTCGAAGCTGGGCCTCGATGTCGTTCCGCGCCAGATGGACTTCAACCTCATTCTGCCCGCAGTCTCCGCCGGCACCATCGACGTCGGCGCGTCGGCCTTCACCGATACCGAGGAACGCCAGAAGACCTACGATTTCGTGGACTTCTTCAGCGCCGGTATCGCCTGGGCAACCCAGCCAGGCCGGGAAAAGAGCATTGACCCGGACAATGCCTGCGGCTTGACCGTCGCGGTGCAGAAGGGCACCTACTCGGACACGGACGAGGTCGAGGAGAAGAGCCAGGCCTGCGTCGAGGATGGAAAGCCAGCGATCGACAAGCTGGTCTACCCCACCGCCGATGCCGCCGCGACCGCCACGATCCTCAAGCGCGCCGATGCCTATAGCTCGGATTCCTCCGTCATCGCCTACGCGATCCAGCGCTCGGAGGACAAGCTCGTCCAGATCGGCGACGCCTTCGACACCGCCCCATTTGGCTGGGCCTTCCCGAAGGGTTCCGAGCTGGGCCACGCCTTCGCCGCGGCCCTGCAGGACATGATGGACGATGGCACCTATGAGAAGATCCTCGAGCCCTGGGGGCTGGAGGAAGGCGCCCTGGACGAGGTGACCTTCAACCTGAAGCCACTGCCCCAGGCCCGCCAGCGACACAACCAGCTGCCCGCCGCCACCGGCAACCGCAAGCGCCGGGGCACCAACCGCACGATGAACAGGAGGCGCCGTGAGCACCGCTAACAACAGCTCCCGGACAACCGTGATTTCCGACGAGCCACGCCGCCGGCCGTCGTCCAATAAGGCAGTCCCGCTGCGCCACCCCGGCCGCTGGATCACCGCCGCCGTACTCGTGATCCTGCTGGCGTGGTTCCTCATCAGCGCCGCGGGCAACGAAGCTTATGGCTGGGACACCTACCGGCAGTACATCTTCGACACGCGCATCGCCGTCGCCGCAGGCCACACCATCTTGCTGACGGTACTAGCCATGATCCTCGGCGTGGTGCTGGGCTCCATCATCGCCGTGCTGCGCATGTCCCCCAACGGCGTGCTGCGCGGCGTGTCCTGGCTGTTCCTGTGGGTCTTCCGTGGCACCCCGGTTTACGTGCAGCTGATGTTCTGGGGCCTGCTGGGCTCGATCTACCAGGTCGTCAACATCGGCATCGCGGAGATCGACATGCAGGACTTCCTGTCCAACATGTTCTGGCTCGCCGTCATCGGCCTGGGTCTCAACGAGGCCGCCTACATGGCCGAGATCGTCCGCGCGGGCATCCAGGCCGTCCCAGAGGGCCAGTCCGAGGCCTCCAAGGCTCTCGGCATGACCTGGTGGCAGAACATGCGCCGCACGGTGCTGCCGCAGGCAATGCGCATCATCATCCCGCCGACCGGCAACGAGCTGATCAGCATGCTGAAGACGACCTCCCTGGTCATCGTGGTGCCGTACTCCGGCGAGCTCTTCGGCAAGGCGACGGACATCTCCAACAGCATCTTCCAGCCGGTCCCGCTGCTGCTGGTGGCGGCCAGCTGGTACTTGGTGATCACCAGCGTGCTGATGGTGGGCCAGCACTACCTGGAGCGCTACTTCTCGCGCGGGTCCTCCCGCCAGCTGACTTCCCGCCAGCTCGCCGCCTTCACCGATGCGGAAGGCGTGCCGCCGCGCAATATTTCCATCAAGGACGACGACAGCGTTACGGAGAATGATCGATGAACGTCCCCATGATTGCTTTCCGCGATGTGTGGAAGAACTACGGCCGCCTCGACGTGCTCAAGGGCATCGACCTTGAGATCCCTAAGGGGTCGGTGACCTGCCTGATCGGACCCTCGGGATCCGGTAAGTCCACGCTGTTGCGTTGCGTCAACCACCTGGAGAAGGTCACCGCTGGCCGGATCGAGGTCGATGGCGAGCTCATCGGCTACCAGGAAAAAAACGGCACCCTGTACGAGATCTCGGAAGCAGCGGCAGCCAAGCAGCGCCGCGGCATCGGGATGGTCTTCCAACACTTCAACCTCTTCCCCCACCGCACGGTGCTCGAGAACATCATCGAGGCTCCGGTGCTGGTCAACGGCGAGGACAAGGAAACCGCCACCGGTTACGCCATGACCCTGTTGGAGCAGGTCGGGCTGGCCAACAAGCGGGACGCGTACCCGGTGCAGCTCTCCGGTGGTCAGCAGCAGCGCGTGGCCATCGCGCGCGCCCTGGCGATGCGCCCGAAGTTGATGCTCTTCGACGAGCCAACCTCCGCCCTGGACCCGGAGCTCGTCGGCGAGGTGCTGGGCGTCATGCGCTCCCTGGCTGACGACGGGATGACGATGCTGGTCGTCACCCACGAGATGGGTTTTGCCCGCGAGGTCGCCGACGAGGTGGCCTTCATGGACGGCGGCGTGATCGTGGAGAAGGGCCCTGCCGAGGACCTCATCAATAACCCCCAGCACCCCCGCACCCAGGAGTTCCTCTCCAGCCTGCTTTAGGCGCGAGAGGCTTCGCTAGGCACGAGCGCTCATTCGCTTTCGGGGTGTGCTCCCCGCGGGTGAGCGCTCTAGCATTCTTGGGCGACGGGGTGAGCGCTCCAAACATGGTTTTCTACAGCCTGGCCGCTACGGGGCGACCTCGAGGTGCCACGGCACCCGCGGGGTGCCCGGGTCGTCCTTCACCTCACGCAGCAGCGGCTCGGCGGGCTCATCTTCAATCACGGTGAGCAGGTGTGCGAACTGCATCGCCAGCCCGGAAATCGACCCGCCCTCGTAGTTCGC
This sequence comes from Corynebacterium sp. UMB4614, assembly GCF_030217065.1. NCBI lineage: Bacteria > Bacillati > Actinomycetota > Actinomycetes > Mycobacteriales > Corynebacteriaceae > Corynebacterium > Corynebacterium sp. UMB4614. The sequence goes on along the minus strand of NZ_JASONC010000001.1, from coordinate 182,863 downwards.
GACGGCGACGTCCAGGGTGGTCCCGGAGGTCGGGTCGTCCTCCGAGGTCTCCCCGAAGAGCTCCACCCAGGTGGTCTCCAGCTCGGGGTCGGGGGTCAGGCCGGTCTTCACCGCCAGTTCCGCGTCGAGGCGGGGCCCGAAAGAGTCGATGAAGGTGCGGAAATCCTGCTCGATCTCGTCGCGCTGGGCAGCGGTGGACAAGATCCTAAAACTAATCTTTGGCATGCGCCCAAGTATGGCAGCTTTACTGATTGATTAGCTAGGATCGGCAGGTGTGATTGCTAATTCAGGACGCATCCCGGCCCCGGTTCCCCCGCTGACGACGCTCCCCGACGGGACGATCAAGCAGGTCAATCCTTTCTCCGGCACCGAGGTGTGGACTGTCCCCGGCCGTGGTCACCGCCCCATGGAGCCCTATCAGCTGGCCAAGGAGCCCATCGCTGACCGCGACCGGGCCAGCGACTTCGGCATCGCCCGCAAGCTCGACACTCCCCCGGAAAAGGCCCGCATGGTCCGGGACATCAATGGCGAGGTCCGCATCGACCGCGGCGTCGTCGCCAGCAAGCTGGAGGACAGCGAACCGCTCTTCCGTCGCGTGGCGAACCTCTACGAGATCCTCACCTACGACTACTGGGCGCTGAACTACGGCTACCGCATGAACCCCGCCGCGGCGAAGCACATGACCGACTACCTCAGAGAGGAAGCCGGCTGCGAGCACGTCGAGAACATCCTGCGCGTCAAACTCGCCGCGGCAGGCACCCCGAAGGCGGAGATCGACGAGCTGTTCACCGAGGAGCGCCGCTACCAAACGCTCCACGAGATGGGTGCGGCACTCTTCGCCGGTGGCCACGACGTCGTCATCGCGCGCGACCACTACGTCCCCGGGGCGACAACGACGGACCAGCTGGCGTCCTCCGGCGAGATGAGCTGGGAGGACCACCGCCTGTTCATCGAGTTCACGGTCGACGGGATGGACCAGCTCTACCGCGCGAACCGCTACGTCCGCTACGTCGCGGCCTTCCAGAACTGGCTGGAACCCTCCGGTGCCACGATGGAGCACCTGCACAAGCAGCTCGTGGCCATTGACGAGCACGGGCTGCAGAACGACTGGGAGATCTCCCTGGTCCGCAACAACCCGAATATGTACAACGAGTGGGCCGTGGACTATGCCGCCCGCCACAACCTCGTCTTCGCCGAAAACGAGCACGCCATCGCCTTCGCCGGCTTCGGGCACCGCTGGCCGACCCTGGAGGTCTTCTCCAAGTCCGCCACCACCGAGCCGTGGCTGATGACTCCGGAGGAGCGCGCGGGTGTCGCGGATCTCGTGCACGCCTGCCACATCGCCAGCGGCCCTTCCATCCCCTGCAACGAGGAGTGGCTGCACCGGCCGATGGACGTAGACGTGCCGATGCCGTGGCGCATCGTCATCAAGTGGCGCGTCTCCACCCTCGCGGGCTTCGAGGGCGGCACGAAGATCTACATCAACACCATCACCCCGCAGGAGCTTTGCGAGCTGGTGTTGCACCGCCTGGAGGCCGCACAGGCCGCGGGGCGCCTGGCGCCGGGAATCAAGCTCGGCGAGGACATCGAGCACGCCCCCAACAAGCTGAAGTACAACCCGGCGATCCGCTAGCAGCGGGCAGCACCGCTACCTCGCAGGTGCCGCGCCGCAGTCACGCACGGCTGAAGGCTGAACGCTGAAGAAAGGAAGTTTTCGCATGTCTGCATCCGACTCCACCTCCCCCGCCCAGGCCGCACCAGAGGCGGTCGCGGAGCTCATCAACTCCCTGGGCTCCGGCCCCGGGAGTGACCTCGGGTGGACCCAGGAGTTCTACGAGTGGATGCACGCCCACCCGGAGCTCTCCCTCCAGGAGGAGCACACGGCACGCGCGATCGCGGAAAAGCTTGGCGACTTCGACTGCGAGGTGACTACCGGGATCGGCGGCCACGGTATCGTCGCCATCTTCCGCAACGGCGAGGGACCAACCGCGCTGATGCGCGCCGACTTCGACGCCCTGCCCGTACGCGAGACCACCGGGCTGCCCTACGCCTCCACCGTGGACGGTGTGATGCACGCCTGCGGGCACGACGTCCACACCTCCTCCCTGCTGGGGCTCTGCGCCGTCATGGACGCCCACCGCGAGGCGTGGTCGGGCACCTTCATCGCCCTGTTCCAGCCCGCCGAGGAGGTCACCCAGGGCGCGAACAACATGATCAAGGACGGGCTTGCCGATGCGATCCCCCGCCCCGATGTCTGTTTCGGCCAGCACGTGGTCGCAGGCCCGCAGGGGACGGTCTACACCGCCGCAGGCCCCGTGCTCGCGGCGTGCGACACCATCACCGTGACGATCCCCGGCCTATCCGCGCACGCCTCCTCCCCACACCTGGGCCTGGACCCCAGCTACGTCGCGGCGATGATCGTCGTGCGCCTGCAGGGCATCGTGGGCCGCGAGGTGGACCCGAACGACTTCGCGGTGATCTCCGTGGGCTCCCTGATCGCAGGTCACACGAATAACACCATCCCCAGCGAGGCGAAGCTGGTGCTGAACTGCCGCTTCTACAACACCGAGGTGCGCGACCGCACCTACGAGGCCATCGAGCGGGTCATCCGCGGCGAGTGCCTGACCTCCGGGGTCACCGGCGAGCCGACCATCGAGTACTCCGCCCGCGGCGAGCTGACGGATAACGACCCGGAGCTCTTCCGCACGGTCCGCCCGTACTTCGACGCGGTCTTCGGCGGCCAGTCGCAGGACTCCGAGCGGTGGACCGCCTCCGAGGATTTCTCCGAGATCCCCCGCCACTTCGGCTGCCCGTACCTGTTCTGGACGGTCGGTGTGACCCCCACCGAACAGTGGGACGCAGCCACCCCGGCGCCGGGGAACCACGCCAGCGACTTCGCCCCGGCGAAGGGCTCCGTGCACACCGGCATCAAGGCCGCCGCCGCAGCGGTGCTGGGCTACCTGGGGGTCTAGCCCGCCTGGGATTGCCCCCTGCGGCGCCCGCACCGCAGTATTCGCTCCACCTGCTTTGCCCCACCCGCGATAAGCACAGCGAAAGGGGCCGGGTCTCGCGTCACCAGCGAGCAGCCCGGCCCCTTTTTCACGCCTGCGCGCTTTGACCTAGCGGCGGCGCTCCTGACCCAGCATGTGTACCTGGATCATGTTCGTGTTGCCTGGGATCCCCGGTGGGGAGCCCGCGGTGACCACGACGAGGTCGTCGTAGTTGTAGTTCTTCTTGCTGAGCAGGGACTCGTCCACCACGCGCATCATGTCATCGGTGGAATCGACGTCATTGGTGAGCAGCGTCTCAGTACCCCAGGTCAGCGACAGCTGATTGCGCACGTCCTGCGAAGGCGTGAACACCAGCAGCGGCAGGTAGCTGCGCAGGCGTGCCACGCGCTTGGCGGTATCCCCAGAGGAGGTGAAGGCCACCAGGGCGCGCGCGTTGAGGCGCTCGCCAATGTCCTTCGCCGCATAGGAGATCACGCCGCGGCGGGTACGCGGGCGGTGCGTCAGCGGTGGGGCCTCGCCGTCATCCTCGGCGGCAACGACGATGCGGGACATCGTCTCCACCGTCGCGATCGGGTGCTTACCCACGGAGGTCTCTCCGGACAGCATGACCGCATCCGCACCATCCAGCACGGCGTTGGCCACGTCGGAGGCCTCCGCGCGGGTCGGGCGGGAGTTCTCGATCATGGAATCCAGCATCTGGGTCGCCACGATCACCGGCTTGGCGTTCTCGCGGGCGATCTGGATGGCGCGCTTCTGCACCAGCGGGACGTCCTCCAGCGGCACCTCCACGCCCAGGTCACCGCGGGCAACCATGATCGCATCGAAGGCCAGGATGATCGGCTCCAGCGCGTCGACGGCCTCCGGCTTCTCCAGCTTCGCGATGACCGGGACGCGGCGGCCGACCTCGTCCATGATCTCGTGGACGAGCTCAACGTCCGCCGGGGAGCGCACGAAGGACAGGGCGATGAAGTCCACGCCCATCTTCAGGGCGAAGCGCAGGTCCTCGCGGTCCTTCTCGCTGAGCGCCGGGACGGAGATGTTCATCCCCGGCAGGGACACGCCCTTGTTGTTGGAGACCGGGCCGCCCTCGACGACCTCGCAAACCACGTCGTCGTCCTCGACAGCCTTGCAAATCAGCGCGACCTTGCCGTCATCGACGAGCAGGCGGTCGCCCGGCTGGGCGTCCCGCGCAAGGCCCTTGTACGTGGTGGAGACGCGGTCGTGGGTGCCCTCGATGTCCTCCACGGTGATGCGGACGGTCTCGCCGGTCGCCCAGTAGGTCTTATCCTCGGCGAAGCGGCCGAGGCGGATCTTCGGTCCCTGCAGGTCGGCCAGGATGCCGACCGGCTTCCCGGTCTCCGCCGAGGCGTCGCGGACCCACTGGTAATTCTGCTGATGATCAGCGTGTTCCCCGTGGGAAAAGTTCAGGCGCGCGACATTCATGCCCGCGTCGATCAGCCCGCGAATCGAATCCTTATCGGCCACTGCCGGGCCGAGCGTACACACGATTTTTGTTCTTCTGCTCACAGCTCCCCAGAATAGCCAGGAGCAGCCTACCCCCGCTACATAAGGGGTAATTGGGGCGAGTTTTTACTCCGACTCGGCAGAAAGTTCGGCGTTGCCGCGGACGTACTCGGGAGTTTCCCGACGTCGGTTCCGGGTCGCCCAGAACAGGATGGCAGCCGACACAAACGCCACGGCAGAGACCACCACGTTGATGCGGACGTCCCCGAAGACCGTCGTCGCCGGATCGGTGCGCAGCATCTCGATGAAGAAGCGACCCAGGGTGTAGCCAGCCACGTAGAGCATGAACACCCTGCCGCCACCCAGCCGGCGGGTGCGGTCGATGTAGACCAGCAGGCAGACGATGAGGATGTTCCACACCATCTCGTAGAGGAAGGTGGGCTGGACGGTGGCGATGACCTCCCCGGTGGAGCGCCCCGTGACGGGCGCGAGGTAGCCGGATTCGTCGACGCGGCGGTAGATCTCCAAAGCCAGCGGGCCGTCAGCGGGACCGCCGTAAAGCTCCTGGTTGAACCAGTTGCCCAACCGGCCGATGGCTTGTGCCAGCAAAATGGTGGGCGCGATGGCATCCGCGAAAGGCATCAGTGGGAGGCGTTTGAACTTAAACAGCAGCGCCACGGCTACCCCGCCCAGGATCACCGCACCCCAGATGCCCAAGCCACCGTTGGTGATCTTCAGGGCGTCGACGGGGTTCTTCCCCGGCCCGAAGTACTTATCGTGGTCGGTGATGACGTGATAAATACGCCCGCCGATGATGCCCGCGGGCACGGCGACGAGCAGCGCGTCGACCACAACCTCCGGGTCGCCGCCGCGGTCTGCGTAGCGTTTACGCGACCAGAAGTACGCCACGACGATGCCTGTGAGAATGCACAGGGCATAGGCCCGCAGCGGGAATCCGCCCAGGTACCACACGCCCTGTGGTGGCGAAGGAATCGCGGCGAGCAGCATGGTGTCCGGGGCACCCATCATCCGTGGCTGCTCCCCTACGCCTTGGCACGCACGCCGGCGGCCAGGTCTGCTGCGACCTCCACCAGGGTGCCTTGCTCAGTGGCGTTGATGAGGGCGGAGCCCACGATCACACCGTCGGCGAAGGCCGCGATCTGCGCGGCCTGCTTGCCGTCGCGAACGCCCAGGCCGACGGCCACCGGCAGGTCGGTGACCTTGCGGCAGCGCTCCACGAGTTCCTGGGCGCCCTTATCGACCTCGTCCTGAGCACCGGTGACACCCATGTGGGAGGCCGCGTAGATGAAGCCACCACCAGCGTGGGTGGTCATCTCCAGCCGCTCCATCGTGGTGGACTGAGCCGCCAGGTACACGGGGTCCAGGTCGTTTTCATCACAAGCAGCCTTCCAGCGGCCGGCCATCTCCGGAAGCAGGTCCGGGATGATGCTGCCCAGGCCACCGGCCTCAGCGAACTCGGCGGCGAAGCGCTCCGGGCCGTACTGCAGCACCGGGTTCCAGTAAGTCATGACCACGCAGTTCGCGCCGGCCTCGGTAGCCCGGCGGACGACCTCGATGGTGTCCTTGACCTTGAAGCCGTTCTCCAGGGCGATGTCCGCGGCGTGCTGGATGGTCGGGCCGTCCATCATCGGGTCCGTGAACGGGATGCCCACCTCGATGAGATCCGCGTGCTTGGACAGCTCGATGATGTTCTCGACGGACTCCTCGACCGTCGGGAAACCGGCCGGGTAGTAGGCGACGAACGCCGCCCGTCCCTCGGCCTTGGCGTCCTTAAAAATCTGTTCCAGACGGCTCATTTAGTTTCCCTCCTTCGCGAACCACTTCGCGGCGGTCGCGACGTCCTTATCGCCGCGGCCGGAGACGTTGACGATGATCAACGGGTTGTCCTCGCGCTCGGCGTACTTGATGGCAGCGGCCACACCGTGGGCCGACTCGATGGCCGGCAGGATGCCCTCGAAGCGGGTCAGGAGGCGGAAAGCTTCCATGGCCTCGGCATCGGTGATGGCGAAGTATTCCGCGCGCCCCTCGGCGTGCAATGCGGAGTGCTCAGGGCCCACACCCGGGTAATCGAGCCCGGCGGAGATGGAGTGCGATGGGATGATCTGGCCGTCCTCGTCCTCCATCAAGTCGGAGTAGGAGCCCTGGAACACGCCCTGGCGACCCATGTTGATGGGTGCTGCGTGACGGCCGGTGTCCATGCCGTCGCCCGCGGCCTCGGCGCCGATCAGCGCGACGGACTCGTCCTCGATGAACCGGTGGAACAGACCGATGGCGTTCGAGCCACCGCCCACGCAGGCCACCACGGCGTCTGGGAGGCGACCAGCGCCCTGAAGGATCTGCTCGCGGGCCTCGGTGCCGATGATGCGCTGCAGGTCGCGCACCATCTGCGGGAATGGGTGCGGGCCGGCGGCGGTGCCAAAGCAGTAATAAGTGTCGTCCGCATTGGCCACCCAGTAGCGCATGGCCTCGTTAATCGCGTCCTTCAGCGTGGCGGAGCCGAGCTCGATCTCCACGACTTCCGCTCCCAGCAGCTTCATCCGGGCGACGTTCATCGCCTGGCGCTGGGCGTCCACTGCCCCCATGTAGATGCGACATTCCAGGCCGAGCAGGGCACACGCGGTGGCGGTTGCGACGCCGTGCTGGCCGGCGCCCGTCTCAGCGATCACGCGGGTCTTGCCCATGCGCTTGGCTAGCAGGGCCTGGCCGAGCACGTTGTTGATCTTGTGGGAACCCGTGTGGTTGAGGTCTTCACGCTTGAGCCACACCTCTGCACCCACGTGCTTGGAGAACCGCTCTGCGTAGTACAGCGGGGACGGTCGGCCCGAGTAGTTGCGGTGCAGATCGTCGAGCGTTTCCAGGTACTCCGGATCGGTCTTCGCCTTGCCCCAGGCGTCGGTGATCTCATCGATCACGGCCATGAGGGCCTCTGGGATATAACGGCCACCGAAGTCGCCCCACTGCCCGAGATTATCGGGCTCGTGGTGGGTCGCGGTGCCGATCACTTCGCCGGCGGTGGGAAGTGCTTGTGCTGGGCTTTTCTTGTTATTACTCACGAGTTCCAACTTACCTGGCTGGGGTTATGCGTTTTGCTTGGAGCCGGTCGGGCACGCCGGGTGCTGGCCTGCCACCACGAGGGCCTTGGCGGCCGCACCCGGGTCGTCGGCGGTCACGAGCCCTTCGCCCACGAGGACAGCGTTTGCGCCGTGGCGGGCGTACTCGATCAGGTCGTGCTTATCGCGCACACCGGATTCCGCGATCTTCACGATGTGATCCGGGATCAGCGGGGCGATACGACCGAAGACGGACATATCGACCTCGAGGGTCTTGAGGTTACGGGCGTTGACGCCAATGACCTTGGCACCGGCAGCGACCGCGCGCTCGACCTCGTCCTCCGTGTGGACCTCGACGAGGGCGGTCATCCCCAGCGACTCGGCGCACTCCAGGAGCCCGGTCAGCCGCTCCTGCTCGAGGGCTGCAACGATGAGGAGGATGACGTCCGCGCCGTGGGCCCGTGCCTCGTAGATCTGGTACGGGTTGACGATGAAGTCCTTGCGCAGCAGCGGGATATCCACGTTTGCGCGCACAGCGTCGAAGTCGGCCAGGGAGCCGTTGAAGCGGCGCTCCTCGGTCAGGCAGCTGATGACGGCGGCACCGTTCTTGGCATAGGCCTTGGCCAGCACCTCCGGCTCTGGGATCGCGGCCAGCGCTCCCTTCGAGGGGCTGGAGCGCTTGACCTCAGCGATAACGCTCACATCCGGACCGGAGAGAGCAGCCAGCGCGTCGAGCGCGGGCGGGGCGTCCAGTGCACGGGCCTTGATCTCCGCCAGCGGCACCTCCGCTTCACGGCGAGCCTGGTCCTCGAGAACTCCGGCGATGATCTCATCCAACACTGTTGCCATGTCGGCCTAACCTTTCACGATCGCTGTGTCGATGGTCACAACATTATCTACGCGTCGCGCTGGCACGAAATCCTGCCACCCCGGGTGGTACCGGCTACGTCCGTTCGTCGTCCGTGGGGTCCACTCCCGCATCCAGGGCGTCCCACAGCACCCGGCCGGAATCCGGGTTTTCCGTCAGGTCTTGCTTGGCTCCCTCGCGCCGACGTTCCGGGGTCTCATAGCGGCTATAGCCACTGTCCGAGCTCCCGGGCTTCATCGCGAGGATCACTCCGCCACACACGCCGAGAATGGCGACGATGACGGTGAGCAGGACGGGCAGGTTGTGCACTTCCGCGGACACCACCTGGGCCCAGGCGGAGATCTGCTCGGGGTTGCTGGAATTCTGCGTGGCCACGCCAGAGCGCAGCAGCTGCTGGGCTCGGTAGAGATCCGGCTCCGCACCCACGAGCTGCACGGCTCGGAAGCTCGCGCCAGCGGACAACAGTGCGATGAGCACTCCGATGATGCGGCGCACCACCGGTGGGACCGCCATCGTCGCGATCAGCGCGGCCATCATCGCCAGCGCCAGCGGCGTGCCAGCCGGATCCCACACTGCACCCACGAGCTCGTGGGTGGACTCGCCGGACTTGTCGTCGAAGACCTCCGCGGTCAGCCAGTTCATGCGGCCGAAACCCCACACGCCGGCCGCTGCCAGGATCACCAGCAGTTGGGCCAGCCCACGAATGCGCTTCTCAGTCTTCGTCATGCCCTTCTTACCTTTTTCGTCAACGTCGTTGGCCGGTCGCAACCTAGAGCTTGCGCAGCGTCTCCGCTGCTGCCACGGCGCGCAGCACGGCCGCGGCCTTGTGCTGGCACTCGCGGTCTTCCGCCGCCGGGTCGGAATCCGCAACGATACCCGCACCGGCCTGCACGTACACGGTGCCGTCCTTGTAGAGCCCGGAGCGGATCGCGATCGCCTGATCGGTGTTGCCGGAAAAATCGAAGTAGCCGACCGTGCCGCCGTAGATACCGCGGCGGGTGTCCTCGAGGCGGTCGATGATGCCCATCGCGGATGGCTTCGGGGAGCCAGAGAGCGTGCCCGCCGGGAAGGTCGCGGCCGCAGCGTCCACGGCCGTCTTACCCTCCGCGAGCTCGCCCGTCACGCCGGAAACCAGGTGCATGATGGCGCTGTAGCGCTCGATGTGGCGGAAGTCGTGTACCGCCACCGAGCCAGGCTTCGAGATCTTGCCAACGTCGTTGCGGCCGAGGTCCACGAGCATCAAGTGCTCGGAGTTCTCCTTCTCATCGGCCAGCAGCTCCCGCTCGTTGGCCAGGTCCTCCTCCGGGGTGGCCCCGCGGGGCCGGGAACCGGCGATCGGATGGGTGCTGATGTGCCCATCTTGCACGCGGACAAGGGACTCCGGCGAGGAGCCGACGATCCGGAATGCGGTCTGCGTGAAGTCCTCGTTCGGGATGTTCATCAGGAACATGTACGGGCTCGGGTTGGTGCGTCGCAACATCCGGTAGATGTCCAGGGCGGGCACGTCCGTATCAATCTCGAATCGCTGGCTCAGCACGATCTGGAACGCGTCCCCTGCCCGGATGTGCTCCTGGCACTGCAACACGCGCTCCCGGTACACCTCAGAAGTCTGCTGGCGACGGACCTGCGGCTCGACGGTGGCGTCGTAAGTATGAACCCCGCCCGCGGTCGCGCCGGAGAGCTTGCCGAGCATGTCCTCGATGCGGGCGACGGCGTCGTCATAGGCGGCGTCCACGTGCTCCGGTGAGTTATTCCAGTTCACGGCATTGGCGATGAGCCAGATGCTGCCCTCGTGGTGGTCCACGACCGCCAGGGTGTCGACGAGCATCTGCACCAGGTCGGGGACGTCCAGGTCGTCCTCACAGGTATCCGGTAGCCGCTCGATATAGCGCACCATGTCGTAGCCCAGATAGCCCACCAATCCGCTGGTCAGCGGAGGTAGGCCCGGCATGGGGGCAGTGTGCAGGGCTTCGAGGGTGGCGCTGATCGCAGCGAGCGGGTCCTCGGCGGCGGGCAGGTCCTCGGGAGTCTGGCCGATCCAGCGGGCGTCCTTGCCCTTGGCAACCAGGGCGGCGCGCGCCCCGGTGCCGATGATGGACCAGCGGCTCCACGACTTGCCACTCGGGGCTGATTCGAAGAGGAACGTGCCCGGCCGGTCTTCTGCGAGCACACGGTAAGTGTTCAGGGTGGACAGCCCATCGGCCAGCACCTTGTACACCACCGGGACCACGCGATGTTCCGCCGCCAGAGCGCGGAACTCCTCGCGGGTCGTGATCTCCTGGAAATTCCCCTGCGCTGTAGCCATGTTCTAGAGCAACCTATCCGAATCGAAGCAGGTGGTGGTTCCGGTGTGGCACGCCGCACCGGTCTGATTGACCTTCAGCAGCACCGTGTCGCCATCGCAGTCGAGCCGTGCCTCCACGACCTCCTGCGTGTGCCCACTGGTCTCCCCCTTGACCCACAGTTGCTGCCGGGATCGGGACCAGTACGTGCCCTTGCGAGTGGCCAAGGTCAGCGCCAGGGCCTCGTCGTTCATCCAGGCCTGCATCAGGACGTCGCCGGTGGTCGCGTCCTGTACGACGGCGGCGACGAGGCCGTCAGCGTTGCGCTTCAGGCGTTCGGCGATGGCGGGCTCGAGGGCTGCAGAACTCAACGGCGCACCTCGTAGTCTTGGCCGAGTGCGTCCTTGACCTCGCGGATGCTGACCTCACCGAAGTGGAAGATGCTGGCCGCCAGGACCGCATTCGCACCGGCCGCGACGGCCGGCGGAAAGTGGCTGGCCTTACCCGCACCACCGGAGGCAATGACGGGAATGGACACGACTTCACGCACCGCGGCGAGCATCTCGGTGTCGAAGCCGTCCTTGGTACCGTCGGCGTCCATGGAGTTGAGCAGGATCTCCCCCACGCCCAGCTCCTCGCCCTTCTTCGCCCAGGCCACGGCGTCCAGGCCGGCGGACTTGGTGCCGCCGTGCGTGGTGACCTCGTAGCCGGAGGGCTGGTCATCGCAGCGGCGAGCATCCACGGAGAGCACGACACACTGGGCGCCGAAGCGGGTGGACAGCTCGCGGAGCAGCTCCGGGTTCGCCACCGCAGAGGAATTCACGGAGACCTTATCGGCACCCGCCCGCAGCAGGGCGTCGGCGTCCTCGACGGAACGAACCCCGCCGCCGACGGTCAGCGGGATGAAGATCTGGTCCGCGGTGCGGCGGACGACGTCCAGCATCGTGCCGCGGCCTTCCTTGGACGCGGAGACGTCCAGGAAGGTCAGCTCGTCGGCGCCCTCTTCGTCGTAGCGCTTTGCTAGTTCCACCGGATCACCGGCGTCGCGCAGGTTCTTAAAGTTCACGCCCTTGACGACGCGGCCGTTCGCCACGTCCAAGCACGGAATGACGCGCACACTGACGCTCATCGGATTCCACCTCGGTCCATAATCTCCTGCGCGGTGCGCGCAGCGGTGCCGATCGGCACGTTTTGAATGTGTTCCAGCAGCGTGGCGTGCACGTCCGGTTCACCGGCCACCAGGCCGGACACACCCGGTCGCCACGGGTTCCCCGCGAAGTCGGTTGCCACGCCACCGTTGGCCTCCACGGCCAGGATGCCGGCAGCGTTATCCCACAGGTTCGGGCTGAAGGTCACCGTGCCGCCAAAAACACCAGCAGCGGTAAAAGCCAGGTCAATGCCCACCGAGCCGGTCACGCGCATGCGCGGATAGGACTTGCCAATTTCGTTGAGCATGTCCTGGCGGTAGGAAATCGGCAGGTTACCGCGACGCTGGGACAGAATCGAGCCGAAGCTGATCTGGGTCACGCCCGCATCCGAGGGAGGCATCGGCCGGGCCGGATTGCCGTCCACGAACAGCCCGTGGTCCTTATGCGCGGTGATGCGGCGGCCCAGCAGGGGCATCTCGGTGACCGACAGCAGGGTCTCGCCCTGGTGAATCAGGGACACGAGGATGCAGCAGAATGGGTTGCCCACCGCGTAGTTCGCGGTGCCGTCGATCGGGTCGACGACCCAGAAGGTCTCCGGCTCCTCGTCGATGAGTTCCCGACGACGCCGACGCGGGCCGTCGAGGGCGTCCGCGCTCTTGTCACCGGGATTGTATTCCGGCACTTCGCCCGGCAGCTCGCCCGGCATGACGGTCCCATACTCCTCGCCGTGAACCGGGAAGCCGGTGTACTGGCTCAGCAGGTTGCGCAGCTGCCGTTCCACCTTGAGGTCGGCCTCGGTGGCGAAATCGCCGGGGCTCTTGATGACCTCGGGATCCGCACCGACGGCGGCCGTGAAGGTGGCCTCGGCTTCGTCGACCGCGGCTTCGGCGATGGCCAGCAGCGCGCGGGTGTCGAGAGATTCTGTCATCAGTCCTCCTGACCGCGGGCGACCCGCAGCGCCTCCTCGAGCGTGAACTTGCCTGCATACAGTGCCTTACCAACGATGGCCGAGTCCACGCCCTCGTCGACGACGGCGGCGAGTGCTCGGATGTCGTCCAGGCTGGAGATACCGCCCGACGCGACGACCGGCGCGGACGTTGCCGCCGAAACCTCGCGCAGCAGCTCGACGTTCGGTCCGTTGAGCATGCCGTCACGGGAGACATCGGTGACGACGAGGCGGGACACTCCCTCGGCGTCGAGGCGCTCGAGGACCTCCCACAGGTTGCCGCCGTCGCTGGTCCAGCCACGGCCACGCAGGCGCCACTCGCCGTCGACCTCACGGGTGTCCAGGCCGATGGCGACCTTGTCCCCGTGCTCCTGGATGATCTTCTTGCACCACTCCGGGTCCTCCAGCGCGGCGGTGCCGATGTTCACGCGCTCGCAGCCGGTGGACAGAGCGCGCTCGAGGGAGGCGTCGTCGCGGATGCCGCCGGAGAGCTCGACCTTCAGGTCCATTGCCTGGGTGACCTCGCGGATGATCTCGAAGTTGCTGCCCCGGCCGAAGGCGGCATCGAGGTCGACGAGGTGAATCCACTCGGCCCCGGCGTTCTGCCAGGCCATGGCGGCCTCGATCGGCGCGCCGTAGCTGGTCTCCGTGCCGGCCTCGCCCTGGACGAGGCGGACGGCCTGGCCCTCGGAGACGTCGACGGCGGGAAGGAGAGTCAAAGCGGTGGTGTTGTTGTGGGACATGTTTTTCACTTTCTCGCCACGGGGTGAATTTAGCTATTAAAGGATCAGTGTAGCCCCGGCCTGCCGGCGCAGTGCCGGGACCGTGCAACTAGAGGGTTGTGACCCAGTTGCGCAGCAGGTGCGCGCCCGCGTCGCCGGACTTCTCCGGGTGGAACTGGGTGGCCCACAGCGGGCCGTTTTCCACGGCTGCGACGAAGCGGCAGTCCTCATGCTGGGTCCAGTGGACCAGGGGCGCGCGGGTCCGGCCGTCGGTGTGCAGCTCCCACTCCTGGACCCCATAGGAGTGGACGAAGTAGAAGCGCTCGTCGGCAGGGAGACCGTCGAACATCTGGCTGCCCGCGGGATCGACGTCCACGGTGTTCCAGCCCATGTGGGGCAGGATCTTGGCGTCGAGGCGACGGACAGTACCCGGCCACTCTCCCGCGCCCTCGATCTCCGAGCTGCCGTGGGCGCCGTCGGCGAACTCCACACCGTGCTCGAAGAGGATCTGCATGCCCACGCAGATGCCGAGTACCGGGCGGCCGCCGGCGAGCCGCTCCCCGATTAGTCGGGCCCCGTGGACCTTGCGCAGGCCCGTCATGCAGCTGGCGAACGCCCCCACCCCGGGCACGAGTAGGCCATCGGCGGTCAGCACCGTCTTCGGATCGTTGGTGACGGTGACTTCGGCCCCGGCCCGCTCGATGGCGCGCTGCGCGGAGCGGATGTTGCCACTGCCGTAGTCCAACAGCGCGACGCTGGGCCGCCGCCCACCGGTGGCCTTAAGGGTGCCCTCTTCAGCAGGGGCGGCTGTGCTGGAATTCGCTTCTGTGGACTGTGTTTCCATAGCCCGCATTGTACCCGGGCGCCTACCGGCGACGAACGCGCACCCGGTCGGTCACGCGGCGCAGACGGGTACGGACGTTTCCGGTGTCCACGACGCGGTGCTGGCCCATGAAGCGGTCCAGGATGACCAGCCCCAGGCCGACGAGGATGACGATGCCCGCACCGATGAAGGCTCCCTGGAAGGCGAAGCTGGAGGCCACGATGCCCAGCAGGATCGAGCCGACACCGGTGCCGGAGTCGAAGGACATGTTCCACAGGGCGGAAGCCTCGGCGGAGCGGTCGCGCGGCAGGCGGTAGAAGAGCAGCAGCAGCGCTTCAGACTGCGCCAAGCCAAAACCGGCGCCGAAGATCGCGGCGGTCAGCAGGGCGCAGGCCACCAGCAGCCGGCCGGTGGGTTCCATATTGATGGTCAGGGCTGCTCCCAGCACACCGGCGAGGGCGAAGATCAGCGAGGCAACGGCCAGGGTGCCGGGCTCGCCTTTGCGGTCGGACCACCAGCCGGAGAACGCACGCGCGATCGTCTGCGCCGCGCCCATCACCGCCAGGGTGAGGCCGGCGACTGTGGCGGCGATGGCGGGATCGATCTTGGCGGCGGCGGGCGCCAGGAAGTTACTGAACGCTGCAAACCCCACGGCGGCGACACCGATGAGCAGCCCGGGCACGGTCGCCAGCTTCCAGGTGGCAACCATCTGGGTGGCGGGCTTTTCAACCTCGGTGGTTTCGTGGGTGGCCTCGGTGACCTCCTTGGATTCCACCGGGAGCCCCAGCGCGGCGGCCGCGCCGACCACGGCGTAGACGGCGGCCAGGACGTAGACCGCGGAGCCGTAGTTGTCATAAACCCACATGCCCAGCGGGAAGCCGATGAGCTGGCCGCTTCCCACGAAGACCCCGAAGACACCGCTGGACCGGCCCAGCAGGTGCAGCGGCACGAGGTCGGCGATCAGCGCGGCTTCCGTCACCGTGACGGCACCGAAGCCGATGCCGCGGATGATAGCCACGGCGATCACGGCCGCATTGGACAACGAGCCGATGTGCAGCAGCGCGGGAAGGCCGAGCAATAAGCCGGCCGTGGCCATGACGGGGAAATAGCCTACTTTCCGCAGGATCCTTGGGGTGAAGTACTGGGTCGCCACGGTGGCCCCCATGAAGATGCCGGTACTAGCACCAGCCATCGTCTCGGATCCCCCAGCTTCAATGATGGCCAGCGGGATCACCGGCAGGAGGATCGCCCACCCGCCGAAGGCACAGAACACCGAGATCAACGTGGCTTTGAGCCCCGGGGCCTGCCACACGGATTCGATCTTGGCGAGCTCTGCCGCCGGGAGTGCCTTCGGGCGAATAGGCAAGGTCATCCTTCCTTCCTCCGTACGTGGTGCGCACGGGGTTGAAAATCTGCTGGTCTCTATCGGCGACGGGTCTCTCACCCGCCCAGGCCGCACGGCTGGGGCGCGTGCGGCTCAAATCCTACAAGGCACCCTTGGTCGACGGGATGCCGGTGACGCGCTCGTCGCGCTCCACGGCGGCACGCAGTGCGCGGGCCACGGCCTTGTACTCCGCCTCGGTGATGTGGTGCGGATCGCGGCCATAGAGGCAACGCACGTGCAGGGCGATCCGGGCGTTCAGGGCCAAGGTTTCGAAGAAGTGCTGGTTGATCACGGTGGCATAGTGGCCGCCGATGACCGTGTGCACCATGGCATCTGGCTCACCGGTGCCAACGTAGTACGGGCGACCCGAGACGTCGACGGCCGCATGAGCCAGGCACTCGTCCATCGGGATGAACGCATCACCGAAGCGGCGGATGCCGGCCTTGTTCCCGAGCGCCTCGCCCAGTGCCTGGCCCAGAACGATGCCAGTGTCCTCGACGGTGTGGTGGGCGTCGATCTCGACGTCGCCGACTGCCTTGACCTCAAGGTCGAAGGAGCCGTGGGCACCGAGTGCGGTGAGCATGTGGTCGAAGAAGGGCAGTCCGGTGGAAATGTCGGTCTTACCGCTGCCGTCCAGGTTGATGCTCACCGAGATGTCGGACTCGCTGGTCTTCCGCTGGGCGCGTCCGATCCGGCCCTCGAAGGTGTTGCTCATAGTTAGTTCTTTCCTTTCACTGCTGCCGCTGCGGCCAAGAAGGCGTCGTTTTCTTCCGGCAGGCCGATCGTCACGCGCAGCCAGCCGGGGATGCCGACGTCGCGGATGAGGACGTCCTGGTCCAAGAACGCCTCCCACGTGCGGTGACTGTCCTGCAGCCCACCGAAGAAGATGAAATTGGAGTGCGAGTCGACGACCTCATAGCCGAGTTCCTTCAGCTCGGCGGCAACCCGGTCGCGCTGCTCGCTGAGGGTGGCGACGGTGGCCAACGTATCCTCCCTGTGGCGCAGCGCCACGCGCGCGGCGGCCTGGCTCAGCGTCGAGAGGTGGTACGGCAGGCGCACCAGCATGACTGCCTCGATGAACGCCGGGTCGGCCACGAAGTAGCCCAGGCGACCACCGGCAAAGTCGAAGGCCTTGCTCATCGTGCGGGAGACCACGAGCTTGGCCGGGTAGTCCGCCAGCAGCGTGCAAGCGCTCGGTTCGTCGGAGAACTCGGCGTAGGCCTCGTCGATGATGACGATCCCCGGTGCGGCGTCGAGGATGCGGCGGATGTCCGCCAGCGGGGTGATCCCACCGGTCGGGTTATTCGGCGTCGTGACGAAAACGATGTTCGGCTGATGCTCCTCAATGGCCGCCACAGCCTTGTCGACGTCAATCGCGAAGCCCTGGGCCGGGTCGCGGTCGATGGCGATGAACTCGGTCTGGGTGCCTGCCGCGAGGATCGGGTGCATGGAGTAGCTGGGTACGAAACCCAGCACGCTGCGGCCCGGCCCGCCGAAGACCTGAAGGAGCTGCTGCAGGATCTCGTTGGAGCCGTTGGCCGCCCACAGATTGTCCTTGGTGACCGCCACGCCTGTCTGGGCGGTGATGTACTCAGCCAGGTCCTCGCGCAGCTCGACGGCGTCGCGTTCCGGGTAACGGTTTAGCCCAGCACCGAGCGCGCGGACCTCGGCGACGAGGTCCTCAACGATGGCCTCGCTCGGCGGGTAGGGGTTTTCGTTCGTGTTCAACTGGTTCTTGACGGTCAGCTGGGGCGCGCCGTAGGCAGACTTGCCCTGGAATTCTTCACGGATCGGGAGATTAACCACGGTTGGTCCAATCTGGGTTGGTGCGGGCCTTGATTGCTTCCCCGTGGGCGGGGAGGCGCTCGGCGTCCGCGAGGGCGATCACGGTCTCCGAGACGTCCTGCAGGGCCTGCTCACTGTAGTTCACGACGTGCACGGACTTGAGGAAGGTGTGGGTGGACAGGCCCGAGGAGTGCCGGGCGCTGCCGCTGGTCGGCAGGACGTGGTTGCTGCCCGCGGCGTAGTCGCCCAGCGGCACCGGGCTGTACGGCCCGATGAAGATCGCACCGGCGTTGATGATCTTCTTCGCAGTGCCGGTGTCGTCCTTCGTGTGGATCTCCAGGTGCTCGGCGGCGTAGGCGTTGGCCACGCGGATCGCCTCTTCCTCATCGCCGACGAGCACGATGCCGCTCTGCTGGCCCTGCAGGGCCTCGGCGACGCGCTCGGAGTTGTGGGTCACCTGGTAGCGCTCGGCGATCTCGCGGTCGACCGCGTCGGCGAGCTGTTCGGAGTTTGTGATCAGCACGGAAGCCGCCATCGGGTCGTGCTCGGCCTGGCTGATCAGGTCATAAGCCACCTGCACGGGGTCGGCGGACTCGTCGGCCAGGACCGCGATCTCAGTGGGGCCTGCCTCCGCGTCGATACCAACGACGGAGCGGCACAGTCGCTTGGCGGCGGTGACGAAGATATTGCCCGGACCGGTGATCATGTCCACCGGCTCCAGGTCCTCGTCGCCGTAGGCCAGCAGCGCGATGGCCTGCGCGCCGCCCACGGCCCAGACCTCGTCCACGCCCAGCAGCTTGCAGGCCGCGAGGATCGTCGGGTGCGGCCAGCCGCCATTATCCGCCTGCGGCGGGGAGGCCACCACGAGGCTGCCGACGCCGGCGGCCTGCGCGGGAACTGCGTTCATGATCACGCTGGATGGGTACACGGCCTTGCCACCCGGGACGTACAGGCCCACCCGCTCCACCGGGATCCATCGCTCGGAGACCACGCCACCTTCGGCGATCTCGACGTCCTGGTCCTCCGGCCGCTGCGCTTCGTGGAAGGCCCGCACCCGGCGGATCGCCTCCTTGAGCGCGTCCAGCACCTTCGGCTCCAGGGTGTCAAGGCTCTGATCGATGACCTCGGCCGGCACCCGGAGGCTCGCTGGAACGCAGCCGTCGAACTGCTGGGAGTACTTATTCGCCGCCGCCGCGCCGTGAGCCTTGACGTCCTCGACGACGGGCGAGACGGTCGGCAGCACCGCATCAATATCCGTGCCGCCGCGGGGCAGCGCCCGCCGAAGCTGCGCGGTGGTGGGTGTGGTGCCTCGAAGATCAATGCGCTGGAGCATGCCAGATCCTCTCCCTTAAAGGGGCTAAAAATGGTGGGTTGCTAGGGTGATCCTTATTCTAATCACGCCAGGTTTTCCGGAGGTTCATGGGGCATGCCACTGACTTTGAACGCATTGTTGGCCGATAGCGCCCACGATGTCGCTCAGGGGCGCACGGCCTGGCGGCAGATGAGCGAATTCGCCCGCTTCCACTGGCTCGCCACCGCCGAGGACGTCAGCCCCGAGCTCGTCGGCGAGTTCTACTTCCTGCGCGCCGGGGCCGCAGATGTGATGGGGATGACCGACGAGGCCATCGCCGCGCTCGGCGAGCTCAACACCTGGGCGGACAGTCGCGGGGACGATGCGCTCACGCTCGTCGGCAAGGCTCACCTGGCCTTCCACGCGCTCAACCAGGATGAGCCCTCTGTGTACCCGCTCGGCGAGCCCGAGGACCGGCTGCGCGCTCTGCTCGAGGACTTCCATGCCTGGCGCCCCACCCCGGATTCCCCCACTGTCGGCGAGGAACCGACCATTCGCGGGGAGAGCATCGACCGCCCCGATGCGGTGAAGCTCGCCACCGCCGCCACGACCGCATACTCGGTGGCCGTGAATGTCAGCGAGCAGCTGGCAGAGGTCTTCGCTGGGCTGGTGCGCCGCTTCGGCACCGCCTACCCCACCGAGGCAGACCGATTGCTCTGGTACGCCCAGCGGCACTGGTTCTCCGGCCGCAAACAGCAGGCCTATGCCCTGGCCAGCGAGGTGCTGAGCAGCTCAGACACCACCTCGGTCTCCCGCTTCGACGCCCACGACATGCTGGGGCACTTTGCACTTTTGGAAGGCGACGAGGCAGGCGTGGCTGAGCACTGGGCACGCTGCGTGGAGCTGGCTCGCATCATGGATGCCCCGGTCATCGCGATGCGTCACGCGGAGCTCACCGCCCGCGTGTACTTCTCCCAGGACCGCGAGGGAGAGGCCTGGCAGCTCTCACATGACATGGTCACCTGGGTCGACGGCGTCCCCGTCGGCCCCATCCTGCTGGATTTGCAGGAGGTCATCGCCCAGTCCGCCTTCGAAAACAACCTCTTCGAGGAGGCCTGGGACACCGCGCGGTCGGTGATCCACTGGTCGGAGATGACCCCCAATGACCAGCGCACCGCCTCCTGCTACGCGATCGCCACCTTCGCGGGCCTGCGCCTGGGGCTAGCCGAAGAGGTCTTCGACCTGCAGCACC
Organism: Corynebacterium sp. UMB4614; assembly: GCF_030217065.1. NCBI lineage: Bacteria > Bacillati > Actinomycetota > Actinomycetes > Mycobacteriales > Corynebacteriaceae > Corynebacterium > Corynebacterium sp. UMB4614. The sequence continues at coordinate 162,816 of NZ_JASONC010000001.1, read as the reverse complement.
GCCGGGCGGAGTTGTTGAAGGCATCCGGCCGGCTGCTGGATGCCGCCGAGGTCTTCCAGACTCTGGCCTACCTCGACGAGGACGCCGCGACCGCGTACCTCCGCCGCTCCTGGGAGCTGATTGAGGCCAGCCAAGAGGAGGGCAAGGAGTGGCACGTCGCCGAGTGGCTGCTCACCATGGCCCAGTTCGCCGAGGGCGGGGCGGCCGTGGACTTCGCGCGCCGGGCGACTAGCGCCTTCGAGCGGTTGGGGCACCCGGTCAAGGAGGCCTTCGCGCTACTGGCGGAGGCTCGCGCCCAGCTGGCGATGGGGGAAACTGACCTGGCGCGGCAGGCCTACGCCCAGGCGAACGTGGCCATGCCCGCGGAATTCGCGCGCCCCGCAGAGCTCGACGCGGTATTCACGCAGGTCAAAGAGGAGCTCGGCGGCTAGTTCTCTGCCGAAGCCGCACTATCGCTGAAGGTCTCACTGTCGCTCATCACGGACGCGCACCAGTAGAAGACCAGGGCGATGGTCATCGGCAGCAGCAGCGCGGTCAGCGAAATATCGGCGCTGGCCAAGTGGAGAACGTCCCCCGGGGCGGGGTGCCCCTCGGGCAGGGTATTCATCCAGCTGGTGATCCGCGCCCCAATCGCGAAGGCCCACCAGGTGCCGGAGAACACCACGAGCGTGGTCCACATCATCATGGCCGGTCCGCGCGGTTTGGTGAGGAAAGACCACCCGGCGACGGCGAAGGCCAGCAGGCCGGTGACGATAACGAAGCACGCAAAGCCCACGAAGCTGGCATCTTCGGTGCCGGGCACGGGGTCGAGTGCACCGTTGGCGGTCACCTCGACGTCAACGGTCGGGTGCCACAGCCCCCACAGCACACCGACAACGCCGTAGGCCAGCATCGCGAAGAGGAATACCGCGGAGACCGGCTGCGCCTTGCGTGCGATGCTAGCTAGCCGCAAAACTTCCAGCGCCCGCCTTCCTTGACCAGGTCAATCGGCGCTGGCTGGGACTGGCCCTGTGCGCTGGCGGTGGTCTCGACGCGGGCGGTGTTGCCGTTGACCTGCACGCTGTTGATGTTGTCGATCCGCGGGATCAGGTTCAGCCCGGTCCCGGCGAGGTTGTTCGCTGCCTCGTCGAAGGCGCCGTCGCCAACCTCGTTGCGGACGCGCTGGCAGGCGTTGTCACGGCGGTAGTTCATGTAGGCGTGCGGGTTGTTGACGTGGGCGTTCATGCCCATGACGAGGTCGCGGATCTCCTTCTCGTCATTCGCCGCGTTGCCCTGCGCCGGGGCACCACCCGGCGCCTTGGGCTGCTCCTTCGCCTGCTCCTGCTGGGCCTGCTTGGCGGCCTCTGCCTTCTTGGCCTCTTCCTTCTTGGCCTCAGCCCGCTTCTTCTCGGCTTCCGCCTTCTTCTTTTCCTCCGCCTTCTTCTTTTCGGCGGCCTTCTTCTCCTCAGCCTTCTTTTCTTCGGCCTTCTTCTTGTCCTTGTCCTCGGACTTCTTCGCGTCGGCCTGCGAGGCGGTGGTCGAGGTGGACTTCTCGTCCTTCGACGCTTCCTCTTCCTTCGAGCAAGCGGACAGGGCGAGCCCTGCTGCCAGACACACCGCGAGGGCGCGCCGTCCAGAGCTGGAAACTGCTGAGATCTTCATAGCTTTAGAAGCCTAGTCGCTCGCGTGTCCTGTGCCTAGCTCCATCGGGTAGCGTCGAAGCCATGACGGACTCCTCGATCACCATCACCAGCGACGGCATTCAGGTCCACCGTTCGCTGCTCGCCCGCTCCCTCTCCCCCGATCTGGCCATCGCATCGGAGCAACTGCTGGGTTGGCGCATCTCGGCGCCGACGGCCAGCTCGCCGGGGTGGTTGCACTTCCTGCTTGCTGGGGCCAGCACCAACGGCTTCATCCGCAGCTTCGATGAGGCACGCCTGAACCCGGCCACCGTGCACTTCTTCCCCGGCGAGGCGGAGATGCTGACCGAGATCGACGAGCAACTTTCCCGCCTACAGGCCGGTTTCGACGTCGACGTCGCGACCATCGATGCCGCAGAGTGGTCGGCCTCCTTCGAGTCGGACGCCCCAGCGGCGGGCAGCTCCGCAGCACCAGCGGCCGCGCCGACGTCGTCGTCGACAAAGAAGACACCGAAGAAGAGCGGCAACCGGCGCGCCCCCTGGGACCGGGTGGCCACACCAGACAAGGTGCCGGAGCAAAACACTGAAGCGGACGTGGACGGCCCCGTGTTCGGCGAGACGGTCGTCATCACAGGGGACGTGGAGCCCTATTCCAAGGGCGAGGTCTGGGACATGCTGGCCGATGCCGGCGCCATCGTGGCGAAGAACGTGACGAAGAAGACCACACTGCTGATTCTCGGCGAATGGGCGACGGTGACCAGCAAGGAAAAGCGCGCCCGGGAGCTGCAGGAACAGGGCCAGGAGCTGGCGATCTGGACCTTCGAGGAACTGCTTCAGAAGCTGGGAGTGCAGGGCTAGCGCCCCGGCGCGGTGGGTGGCTCCCCAAGAATTTTTTGGGTTTTCCGCCGTTTTCGGGAACCAAATGGGCTCCCGCGTTGTCTAACACTGTCATGACGAGCACAGTGACAACGCGTAGAACCAGGACGACGATCGCCCCGGCCGCGGAGGTGGCCACTCAGTGCACGGCCGAGCCGAGGAGCCCTGCGGGTCGCAGCCTGCCCGGGGTGGCTCGGCTGACCCGCCTGCCGGAGGCCTGCTATAGCCGCCCGGTGCGGGTGCCCGTGGGGTCCGGCTTCACCGCGGAGCTGCCGGAGTTCTCGGAGAAGGATTATCACACGCTTCTGCAGCTGTGGGGTGAGACCGCAGACAGCATCAGCGAGGTGGTGGGCGAATCCGGCGAGGCCTACCGTGTCCACCGCCTCGACTCCCGGGATTATGGCTGGGTGGAGCTCACCGGTTCCGCGGGCGCCCCGCCGCCGACCGCGATGCTGACCCACCCGAAGCTGGCTCAGGGGCTCGCGGAACGGATGGAAAGGGTCTTGGACGGGGTGGCGGCGTTCTACGTCGCCGGCGAGCGCGTGCAGGTCTGCCCGCTGCCGTTGGCTATCGAGCGCCAGGACTGGCACGGCCCCTTCGACCTGCGCACTGGCTTCTGCGTGGCCTTCGACTTCCTCTAGAAACCGCTCTCCGCGGCCTCGCGAACCGTGGCTTAGACTCTGGGTCATGGGAAACTCCACCTCACCAACCGCCAGCACCATCGCCCAGGCGCTGAAGGACTACGACACCTGGCTCGATGAGCACCCCGCCGCCGAGCGCGAAACGAAAGAGCTCGTTGCCGCCGCGCTCGACGACGCGGGGATCAGCTTCGACCAGGTTTCGGTGAGGCTGAAGGACCGCTCCAGCTTCGTCGCGAAGCTGAAGAACCCCAACTACCCGGAATATCAGGACTTCGCGAGCGCCCACGACATCGTCGGCATCCGGGTGACCACCTTCCACTCCGGTGAGATCGAGCAGCTGCTCGCGGCGGTGAGCACCATCTTCGCCATCGACACCGTGGTCGATAAGGCCGCCGAAACCGCCAAGAGCGGGCGCTTCGGTTACGCCTCCCACCACGTGATCGGCTACTCAGAGCAACTCGGCCGGCGAGTGGAGGTGCAGCTGCGCACCGTGCTGCAGCACGCGTGGGCCGAGTTCGAGCACGATATGCGCTACAAGAACCCGGAGATGTCCGGCAACCCGGAGGTGGACCGGGCTTTCACGCTGGCCGCAGGTCTCATCGAACTCGCCGACGAGCAGTTCGACAAGATCGCCCGCATCGTCGACGCCCGCACGCAGGAGCAGGACGCCACCGAGCTCGACACCCGCTCGCTGCCGGGCCTGCTCACCCGCCTGCTGGGCAACTCCTACCCCACCTCGCGGGCGGATTATTACGGCTGGGCGATCGCGATGCTGGCTGCCCACGGCATCACCACCGTCGCGGAGCTCAAGGAGCTGCTGGACCCGGAGCGCATCGCCGCGCTCAACGAGGCGATGGCTTATCCCTTCGAGCCCGGGCAGGTGCGACTCATCGACGACCTGCTGTTGTTCACCTACGGCCGGGACCATATTCGGCGCACCGTGCACATCGGGGAGAATATCGAGACCCGCCCGGGGCGCCTCGGCAACCGTTGGCAGCAGCTGGGACAAAAGGTCTACTCCCCCGGCACACGCGACTGAACGCACTGGTTCCCAGTTGTTGCCGCTGGGCGTCTACGCCCAGCGGTGATCGCCGCTAGCTTTAGCGCCGCGGCGCACCAACGCGGTGCTACCGCATTCAGCGGCGCCGCTGGTTGCGCATGAACTTATCCAGCTGGCGGCGCTCCTTCTTCGTGGGCCGGCCGGCCCCGGGGTCACGCCGTGGCATGGAGGCGATGATCTCCTTGGGCGGTGGTGGCGGAGAGTGGTCGATATAGGCTTTCTGCGCCACGGGCGCCCCCACTCGCTTGTGCAGCAGTTCCGTGACCTCAACGATGCGTTCGCGGTGATTGACCCACACCCGCACCTGGTCCCCCACGGCCACGTGCTGAGCAGGCTTCACTGATTCGCCGTTGATTTTCACATGCCCGGCGCGGCATGCGGCCGCGGCCTGCGCGCGGGTCTTGGTGAGGCGGACGGCCCAGACCCAGGCGTCGACGCGGACCATGGTTTACCAGTTGTCCTTCTGGTTGATGATCTTGTTGATCTGCCAGCCGTTGTATCCGGCCACGATTAGGGAGATCACCAGGACGGTGATGATGAAGCCCATGCCAGCGCCGGTGAGGGCGCCCAGGACGATGAGTCCGCCGCCGACGCCAGCGGTGATCTGGATAGCCTTGGAGTGCTTGCGCACGGCGGCCTTGCGCTGGGCAATCGGGTTGTCTCCGTAGGGGCTGAGGGTCATGGTGCTTCTTCCTCTATCACGTTCTTGGTGTTGTGGCCCGGGTGCTCACCGGGTCGCCAGGGTGCCTGGGAAAAGTTTTAGCTTCCGGTGGGTAAATCTACCCAACGTTGGCCCGCGCGGGTGGGTTCCACGCGGCCTTGGGTCCAGCTGGCCAGATGGGTGGCTAGCGCATCGTCCCCGGCGATGAGGAAGCCGACCTGGGCGGCGTAGTCGGTCTCCAGGATCTGGTAGCCGGCATTGCGGATGTCGGATTCCACGCGCCCGGCCTCGTCGTGATTGAGCTCCACGCGGTAGAGCTCCAGCTGGGTGCGTGTGACCCAGGTGACCTTATCGAGCGCGGCCTTGGTGGCGTCGTGGTAGGCGCGGACCAGGCCGCCGGTACCCAGCAGGACGCCGCCGAAGTAGCGGACGACCACGGCGGTGACGTCCAGGGCCCCGCTGCCGCGCAGCACCTCCAGCATGGGCTGTCCGGCGGTGCCGGCGGGCTCGCCGTCGTCACTGGAGCGCTCGATGGGTTGGGCTCCGTCCTGGTGGACGAGGTAGGCGCTGCAGTGGTGGCGGGCATCCGGGTAGCGTTCCCGGACCTCGTCGATGAATGCCCGTGCCTCGGCCTCGGTGGGGGTCTGCCGCACCAGGCCAATGAAGGTGGAGCGCTTGATCTCGAGCTCGGCCTGCCACTCGTTATCCGTCGGGCGGCGGTAGGGCGCAAGCCGGGTGAACTCTTCTGCGCCTTCCGACTCGGGGGTCTGCTTCTTCTCGCTCACTGGGTGTTGTTTTCCTGCTCGTGGTGTGCTCGTGGTTGGGCAGCCGTGAGGGCCGGGACCACCTGGGCGTTTAGGCGAAGATACCCTCCCAGGTGCTGGCCTTCAGGTCCCCCATCAGCGCCGGGGATTTGGTCACCCGCATCTCTGGGCCGAGGAGGAACTGCACCTCCTGCTCACCGTCGATGAGGGTGAGGTAGACATCCGAGTCGCCCTTGTTGTTGCTGAGCACCTGCTTGAGGCGCTGCATGTTCTCCGGGGTGGCCTGGTCGACGCGGATGTTCAGCCGCAGTGGCACGCCGGTGCCCGCCCCGATGGAGAGCTCGGCGGACTTCAGATCCTCGCAGAAGATGCTCATGCGGTCGTCGCGGTAGCGGATCTTCGCCTTCGCGAGCACGATGTTGTCCTCCACAATCTGCGGGGCGACCATCTGGTAGGTCTTCGCGAAGACGAGCAGTTCCACCTGCGCGCCGTGCTGGTCCTCGAGGGTGGCGATGACCCAGGGCGCACCGTTGCGGTCCACGCGGCGCTCGACGCTGGAGATGATGCCGCCGATCTTGACGTCCTTGTTATTCGGCAGCTCGCCGGACAGGACGGTGGGCAGCGGGGTGTCGACCTGGGCGTCGAGGGCGTCCTCGAAGCCGTCGAGGGGGTGGCCGGAGACGTAGAGGCCCAGCATGTCGCGCTCCAGGGCGAGCTCGTGCTTGCGCTCCCACTCCTGGTCCGGGACCTCGACCTTGAAGACGTCCCCGGCCTCTTCGGCGCCGAGGCCGGCGAAGAGGTCGAACTGTCCCTTGGCGGCGGCCTTCTTCGTCGCGACGACGGCGTCGACGGCGTCCTCGTGGACGAGGACGAGGCCCTTGCGCGGGTGCCCGAGGGAGTCGAAGGCTCCCGCCTTGATCAGCGACTCGGTCACGCGCTTGGAGGCGGCGACGGCGTCGATCTTGTCCAGGTAGTCAGAGAAGTCCTTGAACGCCCCCTTCTCCTCGCGTGCGGCGATGATGGATTCGACGACGTCCTCGCCGACGTTGCGCACCGCGCCGAGGCCGAAGCGGATGTCCTCGCCGACGGACTGGAAGGTGAAGGCGGACTCGTTGACGTCCGGCGAGAGCACCTTGATGCCCAGGTGGCGACAGTCGGCCAGGTAGATGGCGGACTTGTCCTTCTTATCCGAGACACTCGTCAGCAGCGCGGCCATGTACTCCGCGGTGTAGTTAGCCTTCAGGTAGGCAGTCCAGAAAGACACCAGCCCATAGCCCGCGGCGTGGGACTTGTTGAACGCGTAGGAGGCGAAGGGCTCGATGGTGCCCCACAGGGCGTCCATGGCCTCCTTGGAGTAGCCGTTTGCCTGCATGCCCGACCAGAACTTGTCGTACTGCTGGGCCAGGACCTCCGGCTTCTTCTTACCCATGGCCTTTCGGAAGCCGTCTGCCTCACCCGCGGTGTAGTTCGCCACTTTCTGGGAGATCCTCATGATCTGCTCCTGGTAGACGATCAGGCCGTAGGTCTCGTCGAGGATCTCCTTGAGCGGTTCCTCCAGCTCCGGGTGGATCGGGGTGATCGGCTTGCGCCCGTTCTTGCGGTCCGCGTAGTCCCAGTGGGCGTTCACACCCATCGGGCCCGGGCGGTACAGGGCCAGGGAGGCGACAATATCGCTGAACCCGGTGGGCTTCATGCGCTTGAGCAGCTCCTGCATGCCGCCGGAGTCCAGCTGGAACACACCCAGGGTGTCGCCCCGGGCGAGCAGCTCGTAGGTCGCATCGTCCTCGGTGGACAGCCCCTCGAGGTCGAAGTCCTCGCCACGGTTCTTCTTGATGTTGTCGATCGCATCGCCGAGGACGGTGAGGTTGCGCAGGCCCAGGAAGTCCATCTTCAACAGGCCGATGGCCTCACAGGCCGGGTAGGGCCAGCCGGTAATCAGCGCGCCGTCCTGCTTGCGCTTCCACATCGGGATGCAGTCCAGTAGTGGGACGGAGGACATAATCACCGCACAGGCATGCACGCCCGCCTGGCGGACCACCCCCTCCAGCCCGAGGGCGTCCTCGTAGATCTTGTTGACCTGCGGGTCGGTGTCGATGAGCTGACGGACCTCGGCGGCCTCCGCGTAGCGCGGGTGCTCCGGGTCCTTGATGCCCTTGAGCTCGATGTCCTTAGCCATGATCGCCGGCGGCAGAGTCTTGGTGATCCGGTCAGCCATCTGGAAGCCCGCCTGCCCGTACCAGGCACGCGCCGAGTCCTTAATCGCCTGCTTGGTCTTCACCGTGCCGAAGGTGATCACCTGGGCGATCTTGTCCTCGCCCCAGCGATCCGCTGCGTAGCGGATCATCTCGCCACGGCGGCGGTCGTCGAAGTCGATATCGATATCAGGCGCGGACGGGCGTTCCGGGTTGAGGAAGCGCTCGAAGAGCAGGCCGTGCTCGATGGGGTCGATGTTCGTGATCGTCAGTGCGTAGGCCACCAGGGCGCCTGCGGCGGAGCCACGGCCGGGGCCGACGCGGATGCCGACGGAGCGGGCGTACTTAATCAGCTCGGCGACGATGAGGAAGTAGGAAGGGTAGCCCTTCATGTCGATGACGCCGATTTCGTACTCGGCCCGGTCAATGTATTCCTGCGGCACCGGGCCGCCGTTGAATCGCTCCTCCAGGCCACACATGACCTCGTGGGTCAGCCAGGACGTCGGTGTGTGGCCTTCTGGAACCTCGGCGACCGGCATGCGGTCGTAGGGGTGTTCTTCCCAGATCTCGCCGTAGTCCTGGACGCGCTCGGCGATCCACAGGGTGTTATCGCAACCATCCGGGACGACATGGTCCCACTGGTTGCGGATGTCCTCCGCGGTACGGATGTAGTAGGAGGAACCGCTGAAGGCGAAGCGCTTACCGCCCTCGTCGATGGTGGGTTCGTCCATGGTGGAGCCGGTCTGCACGCACAGCATGACCTCGTGGGCGGCGGCCTGGTTCTCCAGCACGTAGTGGCAGTCGTTGGTGACCAGCGGCGGCAGGTCCAGCTTGCGGCCGATCTCCAGCAGCTCGTCGCGGACGCGCTTCTCGATCTCCAGCCCGTGGTCCATGAGCTCGAGAAAGAAGTTGTCCTTGCCGTAGATGTCCTGCCACATCGCCGCGGCCTCGAGGGCCTCGTTGAACTGGCCAAGGCGGAGGCGGGTCTGCACGTCGCCGGAGGGGCAGCCGGTGGTCGCGATGACGCCCTCGGCGTGCTCGGCGATGAGCTCGGCGTCCATGCGCGGCCACTTGCCCAGCTGGCCCTCGTAGGAGGCCATGGAGGAAAGGTAGAAGAGGTTGCGCAGGCCGGTGGCGTTCTCGGCGAGCATTGTCTGGTGCAGGTACGCGCCGGAGGCGGAGACGTCGTCCTTCTTCTGCTCCGGGTTACCCCAGCGCACGCGGTTCATGTTGAAGCGGGAGTCGGGGGCCATGTAGGCCTCGATGCCGATGATCGGCTTGATCCCGGCCGCCGTCATGGTGCGGTAGAAGGCATCCGCGCCGAACATGTTGCCGTGGTCGGTCATGCCCACCGCGGGCATTCCCTGGCGGGCGACCTCCTCGGCGAGCATGTCTACCTTCGCCATGCCGTCGAGCATGGAGTATTCCGTGTGATTATGCAGGTGGACGAAAGACGAGCGGCTCATAACTGGCTATCCTATCGTTTTCCGGACACTGCGAAACTCGGGCACTAAGCTTTTGCTCCGTGAAGTATTTGACCAGGTCTGCCGTTGCCCATTTGGATGCCCCGTTCGCCGTCATGGATCTCGACGCCGCGCTCGCGAACGCCCGCGATATGGTTCGGCGCGCGAATGGCACCCCGATCCGGCTTGCCAGCAAGTCGGTGCGTATCCGTGAGATGCTGCGCCGCGTGCTGGAGCTGCCGGGCTACGCCGGGGTGTTGGGTTTCCACCTCTCCGAGGCCATCTGGTTGGTCGAGACCGGGGTCAGCGACGACGTCCTGGTCGCCTACCCCACCACCCACCGCGAGGCGCTGCGCACACTCGCCGCGTCCCGCACGCTCCGGGAGTCCATCACCGTGATGGTGGATTCTCCGGCCCACCTGGACTTCATCGACGAGGCAGTGGCCGAGGAGGTTGGTTCCGGTGCCGAACGCGGGGAGATTCGGGTGTGCATCGACGTGGACGCCAGCCTGGCCATGGGGCCGGTGCACGTGGGGGCACTGCGTTCCCCGGCCCACTCCGTGGAGCAGGTCCGGCGGCTGGCGGAGGTCATTGTTGCCCGGCCGGGGTTCCGGCTGGTGGGTCTCATGGCTTACGAGGGGCAGATCGCCGGGACCACGGATAGCTCCCCGGCGATCTCGGTGATGAAGGGGATCTCCACCCGGGAGCTGGCCACCCGGCGCGGGAAGATTGTCCGAGCCGTGGAGCAGCTCCTGGCGAGCGCGGGGCAACCGCCGCTGGAGTTCGTCAACGGCGGGGGCACTGGGTCGATCGAGACTACCTCGGCGGAAACAGTGATCACGGAGATCGGTGCGGGCTCGGGAGTGCTGGCCCCCGGGTTATTCGACCGCTATAAGAGCTTCCAACCGGATCCGGCGCAGTGGTTTGTGGTGCCGGTGGTGCGCCGCCCCGCCGCCGATGTGGTGACGGTGGCGGGTGGTGGCCGGGTGGCCTCTGGGCCGCCGGGGTCGGACCGGCTGCCAACGGTGGACTACCCCGCTGGCCTGCGCATGGCCCCACTGGAGGGCCCTGGCGAGGTACAGACCCCGCTGAAGGGACCTGCGGCTAAAAGCCTGCAGTTGGGAGATCACGTGTGGTTCCGCCACGCGAAGGCCGGCGAGCAGGCGGAGTGGTTCGACGAGGTGATCGTCGTGTCCGGTGGTCAGATCGTGGACCGGTGGCCGACCTACCGGGGCGAGGGGCAGGCCTTCGTCTAGTCTTCCTCAGTGGCTGGAGTGACCTTGCCGATCTTCTCCAGGGAGGCGTTGCGCCGGGTGGCGCGGGTCTGGATGACCATGTCGATGATGAAGATCACCACGGCCACCCAGATGATGGAGAAGCCCACCCAACGCATCGGCTCGATATGTTCCTTCGTGACGAACACGGCCCAGAGCATCTGCATGACCGGGGTGAGGTACTGGATCATGCCCAGCGAAGTCAGGGACATCTCCTGGGCGGCGCGGGCGAAGGCCAGCAGCGGCAGGGCGGTGACCACACCCGCGACCATCAGCAGAGCCGTGTGTCCGCCACCCTCGGTGGTGAAGGTTGACTCCGGACCCAACCACAGCAGGTAGATCACGGCAATGGGGGCAAGCACCATCGTCTCAGCGGCCAGGGATTGCAGTGGTTCCAACCGCATGCGCTTCTTCGCCAGACCGTAGAAGCCGAAGCTCAGGGCCAGCCCCAATGAGATGATCGGTGGCTGCCCCAGCGCGATGGTGAGGATCACCACCGCCACGGCGGCGATGGCTACCGAGAGCTTCTGCATCGGACGCAAGCTCTCGCGCAGCAGCAGCACGCCCAGCACGACGGAGACCAGCGGGTTGATGAAGTAGCCCAACGCGGCGTCCGCGACGTGACCGCTGTTGACCGCGTAGATGTAGAGTCCCCAGTTCACGGAGATCAGCAGCGAAGCCACCGCGACCCGGATCCATTCGCGGGGCGTGATCTCGCGCAGCAGCTTGATGCGGCGCAGCGCCAGCAGGAGCAGCAGCACGAAGACCAGGGTCCAGATGAAGCGGTGCGCCAGGATCTCCACAGGCGCGGCCGGTTCCAGCAGCGGGAAGAATGCGGGGAAGAATCCCCACATGATGTACGCGGCAAAACCCCACAGCATGGGCTACTCCTCCTCGTGCGTCACGGCGCGGATACCCATACGACCATAGGCTGCGTCCACCGGGGCCGGTTCGACGGCCATGACTTTCGGGTTCTCCGCGATCGCCTTGAGCTCGGCGGGCGCGGCGTAGACAAGGGCGCCGTTGATGGCGACCTTCTCCCCCTCCAGCCCTTCGGTGGCGATGGTGAAGACGTCCTCGCGGCGCAGCCCGGCGGCCGGCTCCGGGATTGGGCGTTGGACCACCGGGCCGATCAGCAGCGTGGACACACGCACCCGGTCCGCGTGCGGGATGTCGAAGACCTTGGCGAAGTCCTTTGGCGCCATCGCCGTGGCGGGTGAGACCAGTGCCCAGCGCGGCTCGTTCCCCTCGGCCTCGTCAAGGAGCTGGCGGGAGTGTTCCTCGTATGCCTGGTCGGACATGTAGAACGGCCCCAGCTGGTCACCATTAATGTGCATCGGCTTACTGGTGCGGTCCGACTGGGCCATCACCATGATCCCCACGAGCAGGGCTATGGCGCAGAGCCCGCCGAGCCACGCGACCCACGCGGGTCGGCGGGTATCCTCCCAGTCCAGCTCCCGCTGGCGGGCGCGGTTGGGCTTGACCACCTGCGGAGACCTAGATTCCATCGTTGGCCTCCCGCAGCCTATCCAGGGCCTGCTGGAGGTCCGCCGGGTACGGGCTATCGATCTGCATCATTCGGCCCGTGGGATGTTCGAAGCGGAGGGAAACCGCGTGCAGCCACTGGCGGATCAGGCCCAGCTTCTCGGCCAGCTCCGGGTCCGAGCCATACATGGGGTCGCCGCACAGCGGGTGGTGCAGGGAGGAAAAATGCACGCGGATCTGGTGGGTCCGGCCGGTCTCCAGGTTCACCCGCAGCAGGCTGGCCTGCCGGTGGGCCTCCAGGGTGTCGTAGTGCGTCACCGCGTGCTTGCCATCGTCGCGCACGGCGAAGCGCCAACCCGCCGAGGGGTGGCGCCCGATCGGGGCGTCGATGGTCCCGGAGGTCGGGTCGGGGTGGCCCTGCACCAGCGCGTGGTAGATCTTCTCCACCTCGCGGTTGCGGAAGGCGCGCTTCAAGTGGGTATAGGCCCGCTCGCTGGCGGCGACGATCATCACCCCGGAGGTGCCCACGTCGAGCCGCTGGACGATGCCCTTGCGCTCCGGGGGCCCGGAGGTAGAGATACGGAAACCCGCGGCCGCCAGGCCCGCGGTCACGGTGGGGCCCTCCCAGCCCAAGGTCGGGTGTGCTGCCACACCGACGGGTTTATTCACGGCGATGACGTCGTCGTCGGAATAGAGAATGTCCATACCCTCGACGAGCTGGGGTGGCTCGGCAGCCAGGTCGCGTTCCGGAGCGGGAAGGGTGACGTCCAGCCACTGGCCGGCAACAAGCCGGTCGGACTTGCCCAGCGCCTTGCCCTCGGAGGTGATGTCCCCCGCCGCCGCGAGGTCGGCCACCACCGTCCGGGACAAACCCAGCAGCTTGGACAGGCCTGCGTCGACACGCATCCCCGCCAGGCCGTCCGGCACGGGCATCATCCGCTGCTCACGTTCGGTCATTCCTGCGCCTTCCTTTCTGTTCGGGGCTCGGCGATGAAAACGATGGCGAGGTAGAGGACCACCCCGACGGTAATAGCGATATCCGCCACGTTGAAGATCGCGAAGTTCCAGAAGCTGAAGAAGTCCACGACGTGGCCGTGCATGCCGCCCGGCTCCCGGAAGATGCGGTCGATCAGGTTGCCGGCCGCCCCTCCCCCGATCAGGCCAATGGTCAGGGCACCAAGCCCGGTGCGGGCCCGAAACGCCAGGAATACCGCCACACCCACCGCGATGAGCTGGATGAATGCCAGCACGATGGTGGCGTCCGTGCCCATCGAAAATGCCGCCCCCGGGTTGCGGACCAACAAGAAGCGGAACCAATCGCCCAGCACCGGCACGGGTTCGCGCGGTGGCAGGGTGGCCACGGCCAGCCACTTGCTCAGCTGGTCGATGATCACCACAACCGCCAGGGTCGCCAGGGCCACGGCGGTCACGGTTCCTCGGTTACTCTGCTGCTTCACTCCAGCAAGTCTAGCTTGAGGCCCAAACTGCTACGGTTATGACCGTGTTTACTCCCTCACGCACCCGTTCCCACCGCACCGGTCGGCGCGCGATCGCCGCACTGATGTGCTCACTCGGACTCCTCGGCACGGCCGCGTGCTCTGCTGATTCGTCGAGCCCAGAGGCCGTCGAGGCGCCGGTCGAGGGTGTGCGCGTGCAACTACTTAAACCCGGCAGCAGCCCCCGCGCGACCCTCGCCTACCGCATCGGCGAGGAGGAAACATCCCAGGAGCTGACCTATTCGGCGACCCAGGGGTTGGAGCAGAAAACCGCCCACGGCGAGGGCGAGGACGTCCCCTACGGCGATGTCACGATGGACCTGCCGCTGAACGCCACGGCGAGCGCAACGGGCGAGGAGATCGCCACGACCGTCGTGGTGGGGCGCCCGGACGGGACGAACGCGGAGCTGAACGAGGACATGGCCTCCGCCGAGGGCTTCGAGATGCACCAGACGATGGAGCCCAGCGGCCGGGTGAAGACCCGCTCCTTCGGCGCTCCCGAAGGTGCCACGGACGGGGCCCGGGCCAGCGTGGAGCAGGCGCTAACGCAGATGACGGACCTGCCGATCGTCTTCCCTGAGGAGGAAGTAGGCCCGGGCGCGACGTGGACGGTCAGCGGACGCGTGGACGAGGGGGTCTCGCTGCGCCAGGAGCTGACGTACACGCTCGTGGAGCGGGACGGCGACAAGGTCATCCTCGACGTCGCGGCCAAGCGCCGACCGGCGGTCGCGAGCCTGGCGGATACGGACCTGAAGGTGCTGGAGGCGGATTCAACCTCCGAGGGGCGGATCACCGTCGACCTCACCCGCCCGCTGCCCGCCGAGGGCAAGGTCAGCGTGGAAACGACCGTCACTTACGGCAAGGACGACGCCCCGCTGCGCGTACTGCAGACCATCACGTCGCGCAGCGAATGGAAGTAGGCCGTTGACAGCCTAAGGCCCAGGGAGCAGAGCCCAGGGCGTGGGGAGCTTAGAGCTCCTTACACATCGGCGGGACCTGCTCCGGCAGAACCGTCTCGACGAGGGTGCACGCCCAGCGGGTGTCCAGCTTCCACTTGCCATCCTCGTGGACGAACTCCACTCCACTGATGACCTGCGGGTCCCGCTCCGGCGCCTGCAGCTTGATGGTGGCCTCGGCCATATCCGGCAGCACGCCCGGCAGCACCGGGTCCACGACCTCGAGCTTCGCCTGAGCCTCGCTCTGGCTGCGGGTCAGCGCCTCGAAGATTTCCGGAGCCTGGTCACCATCCACGACGGAATTGACCTTCTCCTCGGCTGGGACGCGCGGGTCAACGGCCTTGAGGAGGACCTCCTGCAGTTCCTGAGGGGTCGGCAGCTTCTCCTCCGGTGCGGTGGAGGACGGTGCGCTGCTGGCGGTGGTCTGCTCGGTGGTGGCTGCGTTATCCGCATCCTCCGAGCCGCAGGCGGTCAGCATGAGGCCAGCGACGGCAGCGGTTGCCACGGCCACGGACTTCCAGATCTTCACGGTCAACATTCTCCTTCGACGCGGGGGTGTCAAAGCCCTGATCCTACTCGCCTGGGTGTCAAAGCCCGCTTCCGCAGGCGTTGGTGTGCGCCGGATCTCATTCCGGGCGGGGCTCAGTCGGGTCTACCCCACCGAGCTCCAGCTGCCCGCCGTCATCATCCGCAGCCGTATCCCAGGCCAGGCTGTCCAGCGGGTCCGCGGGCTGGAGCTTCGGGTCGTCGGTGCCGAAGGTGGCGATGCGTCCCGGACCGGTTTCGCGGGTCTCAAAGCGCACCGTCACCACGCCCACCCCACTTCCCTGCACCCAGCCATGCCCGTAATCCGGGTGCCAGACGTCCTGGGTCTGTTTCCACCGGTTTTCCGACTGCTCCCCCGCACCCCCGGGGTGTGACTCGCCAGCTGCGTCGGCCTCCGCCGGGATCACGCCAGGGCCGCTAACGGTCGTAGCACTCGGGTGCGGCACCGCGGGGTGGCTGAGCTCTGGGAAGAGCATCTCCTGCCGGTCGTGGCTGAGTCCGGAGAATCCCACGCCCACCAGCCGCACTGCGCCGGAGTCCTCCGGGCGCGGCAGTACCGCGCGGGCGGCGCGCAACAACTGCTCGAAGTCATCGGTTGGTGCGGGCAGCGTGGTTGACCGGGTGTGCAGCGCGAAGTCGCTGGTACGGATCTTCACCGTGACAGTGCGTGCGGCCCGACCGTCCTTGCGCAGCCGCCGATAGGCCTGCCGGGCGGAGAGTTCCATGATGTTCAGCACGTCCCGGTAGGTCCGCGCGTCCACCGGCAGGGTCTGTTCGGCGCTGATCTGCTTCGCCTCCGCCCGTGGGGCCACGGGCCGGGGGTCGTCACCGCCGGCCATGACCTGAACCTCAAGGCCGACCTTGCCGAGCAGTGATTTCACGTCGGTGGGGTCCATGTCCACGAACTGCTGAATCGTGTACACGCCTACGTCGGCGAGCTTGGCCTGAGCAACCCGACCGATCCCCCATAGGTCGCCCACGGGGCGGGGCCCGAAGGTGGCCATCCGGTCCTCCACCACGAAGATGCCGTGGGGCTTGGCCAGGTCGCTGGCCATCTTCGCGTCCAGCTTGGTGCTCGCCATCCCGATGGAGCATGGCAGCTCCGTGGCCTCCTCCACCGCGCGCTGGAGGCCCTCGGCCCACCGCCGGGCGGCCGCGGCGTCGGCCAACCCCTGTGGTTCGGCGAAGCCCTCGTCGACCGAGAGCTGCTCGACCACGCCCGCGCGCTCGGCGATGACCTGGAAGATTCGCCGGGAAATGGTCTTATACAGCACCGACCGGGGCTGGACCACGATCGCTCGGTTGCGGCACAGCCGGATCGCCTGGTGCATCGGCATGGCTGAGCGCGCGCCGTACACGCGCGCCTCGTAGCTCGCCCCGGCCACAACCCCGCGCCCGGACATCCCGCCCACAAGGACGGGCCGGTCACGCAGGGTCGGCCGGGTCAGCTGCTCCACGGACGCGTAGAACGCGTCCATGTCGATGTGGGCGACCCAGCGCATGGCGGCTTAGCGAGCCACCTTTGCCACCTCGGCGGTCACGCCGGCCACGATCTCGTGGCCCAGCTTCTCGCCGGTGAGCACCTCGTGCTCCACCGCAAGGACCTCCTCGGCGATGTGGCCGATGTGCTGCTTAGCCCAGTCCTGCTTCTCCGCCGGCACCGACAGGCGCAGGCTGATGCGGTCGGAGACCTCGAAGCCCTCGTTCTTGCGGGCGTCTTGCAGGCCGCGGATGACATCCGCTGCCCAGCCTTCGGCCTCCAGCTCGGGGGTGACGGTCGTGTCGAGGACCACCAGACCGTCGACCCCACCCGGGCCCGCGACGCGCGCGGTGGAGTCCGGGTTCTCCGCCACCAGGCGCTCGGTGTACAGCTCCGGGGTCAGGACGATATCGCCGTCGACGACGACGTTCTCGCCGTCACGGACGTAGTTACCGGCCTTGACGTTCTTGATCGCGCGCTGGACGTCACGGCCAAGCGTCGGGCCGGCAACCTTCGCGTTGACGACGACCTCGAAGCTGCCCGCGGAGTCAACGTCATCCGTCAACTCCACGTCCTTGACATTGACCTCGTCGCGGATGGTGGCGGCGAAGTCCGCGAGCCGTGCAGACTCCGGCAACGCGACCGTGAGCTTCGGCAGCGGCAGACGGTTGCGCAGCTTATTGGACTTGCGCACCGAGCTGGCCGAGGAGCAGACCGCACGGGTAGCATCCATCGCGTCGACGAGCTCCGCGTCGGCCGGGAAGTCCTCGGCCTTCGGGTAGTCCGCCAGGTGGACGGAACGCTCGCCGGTGAGCCCACGCCAGATGACCTCGGAGATGTACGGCAGCAGCGGCGCGGTCACGCGGGTGGCCACCTCGAGCACCGTGTACAGGGTGTCGAAGGCCTCCGGGTGAGCCTCCTGGCCAGCCCAGAAACGGTCACGGGAGCGGCGCACGTACCAGTTGGTGAGGATGTCGGCGTACTGACGCACCTCGTCGCAGGCGTCCGCGATACGGGTATCGGCCAGGGCCTTGTCCACGTTGGCCACCAGGTCGTGGGTCTTGGCGAGAATGTAGCGGTCCAGCACGTTATCGGAGTCCACGGACCAGCGCGCCTCCTCGGAGGCGTAGAGCTGCAGGAAGCTGTACGCATTCCAGATCGGCAGCAGCGCCTGGCGCACGCCCTCGCGGATGCCCTGCTCGGTGACGATCAGGTTACCGCCACGCAGGATCGGGCTGGACATGAGGAACCAGCGCATCGCGTCGGAGCCGTCACGGTCGAAGACCTCGTTGACGTCCGGGTAGTTGCCCTTGGACTTGGACATCTTCAGCCCGTCGGAGCCCAGGACGATGCCGTGGGCGACGACCTTCTTGAACGCCGGGCGGTCGAACAGCGCGGTGGAGAGTACGTGCTGGACGTAGAACCAGCCGCGGGACTGGCCGGAGTACTCGACGATGAAATCCGCCGGCTGCTCCTCCTCGAAGGCCGCCACGTTCTCAAACGGGTAGTGGTACTGGGCGAAAGGCATGGAGCCAGACTCGAACCAGCAGTCGAGGACGTCCGGGACGCGGCGCATCATGGACTTGCCGGTCGGGTCATCCGGGTTCGGGCGGACCAGCTCGTCGATGTCCGGGCGGTGCAGGGACTTCGGGCGGACGCCGAAGTCGGCCTCCAGCTCCTCGATGGAGCCGTAGACGTCCACGCGTGGGTACTGCGGGTCATCGGAAACCCACGCTGGGACCGGGGAGCCCCAGTAGCGGGTGCGGGAGATGTTCCAGTCGCGGGCCCCCTCCAGCCACTTACCGAACTGGCCGTCGCGGATGTGCTCCGGGATCCACTCGATCTGCTGGTTGAGCTCCACCATGCGGTCGCGGATCTCGAGCACATTCACGAACCAGCCGGGCAGAGCCATGTAGATCAGCGGCTCGCCGGAGCGCCAGGAGTGCGGGTAGGAGTGGACGATCGTCTGGTCGCGCAGGACGCGCTGCTTGGCCTTCAGATCGCGGATGATGTCGCGGTTGGCGTCGAAGACGAGCGTGCCCTGGTACTCGGGCACCAGGGAGGTGAACTTGCCGTCGGCATCCACTGGGATGACCAGGTCGATGCCGTAGCCCTTACAGACGTCCATATCGTCCTCGCCGAAGGCCGGGGCCTGGTGGACGACACCGGTGCCGTCCTCGGTGGACACGTAGTCCGCGACGAGCACCATGAAGGCGTTGTCCTGATCAGCGAAGTGATCGAAGACCGGGGTGTACTCCAGGCCCTCAAGCTCAGCGCCGGTGAAGGTCGCCAGCACCTCTGGCTCCTTGCCGAGCTCCTTGGCGTAGGCACCCAGCAGTGCACTAGCCAGCAGCAGCTTCGCGCCGACGAAGCCCTCCGCACCGTCGTCGCCGACCTTGACCAGGGAGTACTCGATCTCCGGGCCGACGGCCAGGGCGAGGTTGGACGGCAGCGTCCACGGGGTCGTCGTCCAGGCGATGGCCGCGGCGTCGTGCAGCTCGGGGTGCGCCTCCCAAGTCTTGGTGGCTGGGTAGCCCTCGCGTGCGCCGGTGAACGGCATGGTCACGGTGACCGTCGGGTCCTGGCGGTCGCGGTAGGAGTCGTCGAGGCGGGTCTCCTGGTTGGACAGCGGGGTGTGCTCGGCCCAGGAGTACGGCAGCACGCGGAAGCCCTGGTAGATCAGGCCCTTGTCGTAGAGCTCCTTGAAAGCCCACATGACGGACTCCATGTAGTCCTGGTCCATGGTCTTGTAGCCGTTGTCGAAGTCGACCCAGCGAGCCTGACGGGTGACGTAGTTCTCCCACTCATCGGCGTAGTGCATGACGGACTTGGCGCAGTACTCGTTGAAGCGGTCGAGCCCCATGGACTCGATCTCGCCCTTGTCCTTGATGCCCAGTTGCTTCTCCGCCTCCAGCTCGGCAGGCAGGCCGTGGCAGTCCCAGCCGAAGACGCGCGGGACGTGGTAGCCGGCCATGGTGCGGTAGCGCGGGACGATGTCCTTGACGTAGCCGGTGAGCAGGTGGCCGTAGTGCGGCAGGCCGTTGGCGAACGGCGGGCCGTCGTTGAAGACGTACTCCTCGTTGTCCTTGCGGTTATCGAGGCTGGCCTGGAAGGTATTGTCCTTCTTCCAGTACTTCAGTACCTCTTCTTCCATGGCCGGGAAGTTGCTGCCCCCGCCGCTCATGTCCACGCGGGGGTAGACGCCGCCAGCTGGTGTAGCCATAAGAAAATCCTCGTCTCTGGTGCTTAAAATGAAATTTCTTTCAAGCACAGGGACGAGGATTCGCGGTACCACCCTGCTTGAAGCCTTCCGTGGGCGCCACCCGCCCGTTGGAAAGGCTTCCTCTTATCTTGCGTTGTTGTACGGAACGCGACTCCGCTCGGTTCTACTGGGCATCCCTCGTGGGGGCTGTTCTTCCGAGACGCTCGCCGGTGATGGCCGGGTCCTCGCGGTGGGTTGGCTCGGTGTGGCTGCCAACCCTAGGGGTAAAGCTATGTAGTTATTTTTTGCTCTTCCGGTGCTGGATGGCCTCTGCGATGGAGAGCAGGACTCCGATGGCTGCGATGATCACGCAGATCCAGGCCCAGGTGACTGAGCCCAGGTAGAGCGCCACCAGGAGTGCCGCAAATCCGAGGACCGCGAGGCCCAGTGAGGCCACGAGCATGATCGCTAGTTTCGCTCGCCTTCGCCCTCGACGGCCTTCGGCGCTGCGGTGCCGCGGCTGTTGAGGTCCTCAAGCTGGGACTCGAGGAAGGTCTTCAGGCGGGTGCGGTACTCGCGCTCGTAGGTGCGCAGCTCCTCGATGCGGGCCTCGAGAGCGGTCTGCTGCTTCTTCACCGTGGTCATGATCTCGGTGTGCTTGCGCTCGGCGTCCTGCTGCAGGGCGTTGGCCTTCTCCTGCGCCTGGCGCACGGTGGCCTCTGCCTGAGCGTTGGCGTCGGAGACCAGGGTCTCGGACTTCTGCTTCGCGTCGGAGAGCTGGGTCTCGGACTTCTGCTTCGCGTCGGCCAGCATCTTCTCGGAGCGGGTCTTCGCGTCGGAGAGCTGCTCCTCGGAACGCTTCTGGGAGTCCGCCAGCTGGTTCTTCGCGGTGGAGTCCGCGTTGTCCAGGGTCTTCTTCGCCTCGGCGCGGGCCTCATCCAGCATGGCGTTGGACTCGGTCTTCGCGTCGTTGGTGAGGCGGTCGGCCATCTCCTGAGCCAGGGACAGCACGCGGGCGGCCTGCATGTGGGTGTCCTCGGTGGCAGCGCCCTTGGCAGCTGCACCACCGGCGACACCGGAAGCCTGCGGGGCAGCCTTGCCAGCCTGGGACTTCGCGGCCTCGGCATCCTGCTGAGCCTTCTTCGCCTTCTGCTCAGCTTCCTGGGCGCGACGCTCAGCGGCCTCGGCGCGCTGCTCCGCCTCCTTCAGCTTGGACTGCAGGCCGGAGACCTCTTCAGCCCCCTTAGACTGGGAGTTCTGCGCTTCGCGGCGAGCCTCCTCGCGGACCTCGGCCTCAACCTCGGAGCGGATCTGCTTGCGCAGTGCCTCCTCGTCGACCTTGGTGTCCGCTGCGGCAACGACCGGCTGGCCACCGTCGCCCACCTGGCTGCGAAGTTCAGCGTTCTCGTCCTGGAGCTCGGCGAGGGTGTCCTCAACGAGGTCGAGGAACTGATCGACCTCGTCCTCGTTGTAGCCACGCTTACCAATCGGGGGCTTACTGAACGCAACATTGTGAACGTCAGCTGGTGTGAGCGCCATCAATACTTCCCTTCGCTCTCGGTTATTTTCGGCAATGCCTGTCTGCAGGATGGTTTTATTCTTCAGAAAGACTGTATTCCACCATACCAGCGCGAAAAGGCTTTGTTCCTATCAAGAGGCGGTTTTCTTCACCAGTTCTGAAAAACCATCGCCCTGGCCGGGTGCTCCCGGGATTCCTCGCTAGAGGAGGGAGTACAGAATCATCGTGAGAATCTGCAGACCAAAGAACAGCACCAAGACAGAAACGTCGAGGGCAACCCCGCCCATATTCAGCGGCGGGATGAGCTTACGCAGCCCCTTGACCGGCGGATCGGTGATCGCGAAGATCGGCTCGGCAAGCATGATGAACCAGCGCTGCGGGCGCCAATTCTGGGAGAAGGACTGCACCATCTCCACGATGATCCGCACGATGAGGAGCAGCGTGAAAAGGCGGACGAGCAGGATGAGTGCTCCGATGAGGTTGACCACTCGGGATCAGCCCTCCGTCAGCTGATCCAGCTGGGACTGCTCGAGCTCAATGCCGTGCGGGATCAGCACGAAGTTACGAACCCCACCCAGCTTCTTCAGCTCGGCGTCCAGGCCCAGGCTCAGGCCTGCGGCGAAGTCCAGCACGCGGGTTGCGGCGGACTTCTCCATCCCGCCCAGGTTGAAGACGACGACGTCGCCGGTCTTCAGCGCCTCGGAGATCTCGCGCGCCTGGTTGTACTCGTTCAGCGCCAGGCGGATAACCATCGGATTCTTCTGCGCCGGGGCAGCCTCACGCTCGGTAGCACCATAGCGGGAACGTGCCGGGGCCGCGTGCTCCCGGTCGGAACCGTAGCCGTGAGAGGAGCCAGCCTCGGAGCGTCGCTCGCTGGAGCGGTAGGAACCGTAGTGATCGGAGTCGTAGCGTCCGGCCGAACGGTCCTCACGCTCGTGGCGCTCGGTGCGCTCGGGGCGCTCTTCGAAGTTATCCCGGTAGTAAGGGTCCTCGTAGCTTTCTACGCCCCCGAGCCCGAAGAACTCCTTGAACTTATCGCCAAAGCCCTCAGCCATGCTTGGGTTTCCTTTCGCTTGCTGCAATCACTGTTTATTGGGGTATTCGTTGTTCGTTAACGTACTGGTCGCGGGCCCATGATGTCCGTACCGACACGCACCAACGTGGAGCCCTCGCCGATCGCGATCTCCAGGTCGTGGCTCATGCCCGCGGAGTACACCGGCGCGCCAAGAACCCGGTCGCTGATGCCGTCCAGCAGCGCGCGGCCGCGGGCGAAGACCTCGGCCGGGTCACTGCCCAAAGGAGGGACGGTCATGAGGCCGCGCAGCTCGAGGTGTTCCGATCCCGCAACCAGGTCCGCGAGCTGGTCGATCTGGTCCTCCGGGGCACCGCCGCGCTGGGGGTCACCGTCGGCGCTGAACTGCACCAGTACCGGCAGCTTCTCCGCCCGGTCGCCGCGCTCCAGCGCCAGGCCGGTGCCGCGTTCGAGGGCGTTAATGAGGCGCTCCGAGTCCGCGGTGTGGACGGCGGCTGCCCACCGAGCCACGGAGTTGGCCTTGTTGGTCTGGATCTGACCCACCATGTGGATCTCGACGCTTCCCGCCAGGTCAGCGGCCTTGCGCTTGGCTTCCTGTTCGCGGTTTTCCCCGACCGCGTGGATGCCGCCGGCGCGCAGGAGCTCGATGTCCTCTACCGGGTGAAACTTCGTGATCGGCAGGAGGTCTGCTCCCCCGGCCACGGCGATGCGCTGCCGCACGGCTCGGAGGTTCTCCGCCAGCTGCTCTGCCCGCTGGGCGCGGGCCTTATCTCCATCTGGGCTTGTCATGATGGCATCCAGATTACGCCAGCTTGGCGACCGGTGGTTCCCTCGCGGCGGTAGCTGAACAGGTTCTCGGAGGCAATGGTGCAACGTGGGTCGATGTCCACCGCGCCCACGCCGAGGCTTTCGAGCTGGCGGGCGATGCCCGCCCGGATGTCGAGCCCGGTGGTCCCCTGCTTCGTACGGGTTTTCGCCCCAGGCAGGCGGGACTCCACGTCCGCCGCCATGTCGGCCGGAACCTCGTAGTTTTCGCCGCTGGCCGCAGCCCCCATCACCGCGTGGATCGCGGTGGGGTTGGCGCCAAGCTCCACCATGCGCTCCACGGCCCGGGGAACGATGCCGTTGCGGGCCCCGATCCGCCCGGCGTGGACCGCGGCGATGACGCGGGCGTCCTGATCGGCGAGCAGGAGGGGGACGCAGTCGGCAGTCAGGACGACCAGCGGGACGTCCCGCAGCGTCGTGACGAGAGCGTCGGAGGCCGGCACGGGACCCGACCCCACCATGTCCGCGGTGACCTCCGTGACCGTCGGGGTGTGCAGCTGCTCCATGAACATGAAGCGCTCCGCGTCGAGCCCCAGGATCTCGGCGAGTCGTCCGCGGTTGGCGGCGACCGCCGCCGGGTCGTCCCCGACGTGATCTCCCAGGTTAAAGCTGCCGTAGGGAGCCTCGGAGACGCCACCGTCACGGGTGGTAAACACCATCCGGACGGGGCGCTCGGTCGGGTGTGCCGTAGCCATCGCTGTTAGAGGAAGGACGGGAGGTCGAGGTCGTCGCCCTCGTCCGGGCCGTCGGTGCGCTCGTGGCGCGGGCGAGCCGGCTCGTCAGAGGTGAACAGGCCGCCGCCGCGTGCGGGGTTCTGACCTGCGCGGCCCTCGCGGGCGGCGAAGGAGCTCTGGCGCTCCTGGCGCGGCTCGCTTGCCGGGGTCGCTGGCTGGGCCGGTGCGGCTTCCTGCAGTGGCTCAGCCTCGACGCGCGGGGCCTCGGAGTCACCGAAGATGCTGGCGCCGCGGTTCTCGGCAGCGTGGGCAGCCCCGCCGCGCTGGGCGCTGGAGGATGCCGACGGGGAGTCGTCGAAGCCGGTGGCGATGACGGTGACGCGAACCTCGTCGCCGAGCTGGTCGTCGATGATGGTGCCGAAGATGATGTTGGCGTCCTCGTCGGCCATGGTCTGGACCAGGGATGCGGCCTCGGAGACCTCCATCAGGCCCAGGTCGGAGCCACCCGCGAAGGAGAGCAGCACACCCTTGGCGCCCTGCATGGTGTTCTCCAGCAGCGGGGAGTTGATCGCAGCCTCGGTGGCCTTGACGGCGCGCTGCTCGCCACGGGAAGTACCGATGCCCATCAGGGCGGAGCCGGCGTCGGTCATGACGGAGCGGACGTCCGCGAAGTCCACGTTGATCACGCCCGGGGTGGTGATCAGCTTGGTGATGCCCTCGACACCGGACAGCAGGACCTCGTCCGCCTTGCGGAAAGCGTCCATCATGGACAGCTGCTCGTCGGAAAGCTTCAGCAGGGAGTCGTTCGGAATGACGATGAGGGTGTCACAGACGTCGCGGAGCTCCTCGATACCCGCCAGGGCCTGCTTGGTGCGGCGCGGCCCCTCGAAGGTGAACGGACGGGTGACGACGCCGACGGTCAGGGCGTTCTGCTTCTTCGCGATGTTGGCAACGACCGGAGCGGCACCGGTGCCGGTGCCACCGCCCTCACCGGCGGTAACGAAGACCATGTCCGCACCAGCGAGAATCTCCTCGATCTGGTCCTTGTGGTCCTCGGCGGACTTGCGGCCGACATCCGGGTTGGCACCAGCGCCGAGACCGCGGGTCTCCTCGCGGCCGATGTCGAGCTTCACGTCGGCATCGGTGAGCATGAGAGCCTGCGCGTCGGTGTTGATCGCGATGAACTCCACGCCCTGGAGCTTCTCATCGATCATGCGGTTGACGGCGTTGACTCCGCCGCCGCCGACACCAACCACCTTGATTTCTGCGAGGTGGTTTCCAGGAGTTGTCATAAAGTTTTCCGCCTTCCTTGTGCGCGAGCCTTCGGGGAAAGGTCCGCGCTTTTTCGTGGAGCCTTTTCGTTGCCTTCCATCTTGACCCGTAGGGCCAAAGATTTGGCGCACATTTCAGGAGCGTGTCGTATCTTTAAAGTTCTACTTTAAGGTTCCGACCTGCGAATATCGGCACATGAGTCACACCAGTCACACGCGCTTCAGGAGCGCCGCGCCAACCCCAACGCAGCGAAAAATCCCTGTTAATCCCGGGCTGTCGGCATGGCGGGATTAGACACGTTCCACGTGGGCTGCTCGCGCTGCAGCACCACGCGCACCGCCTCGGCCTTTTCCGTCAGCTGCTCGGCAGCTCCGAAGTACACGACCTTGCGAGGCTTCTGCTCCCCCTCCGGGGCGGGCAGTTCGAAGGTCATCTCAACCGCTTCGGCGTTCGGGACCGCGACCTCCACCAGTTGCTTGCGGTTCTCCGGCTGCAGCGCATTCACCGCCGCCGCACCGGCAGCCAGTGCCCGGGTGTCGCCGTCCTTGACCTTTGTAAACGGCACCGCACCCTCCGGGGCCGGCCCCTTAAGGAAGACCTTGCCGTCCCGGTCGATCAGGGATGTCTCCCCACCCTCGTCGAGCACGCCGACGGCCTCGTGTTCGGTGATTTGAATTGTCACGGTGCTCGGCCAGCTGCGTGAGACGGTTACCTTCTTCACCCACGGCGTCGGAGCGACGTTCCGGGCGACCTGCTCGGTATCCAGGCGCAGCATGTTGCTCTGCTGGCCCACCCCGCTCGCTTCGCTGACCTGCTGGGCGTCAGCGTTTTTGGCGCCCTGGACGTCGACGTTCTTGACGGTAAGAACCGGGAAGAAGAAGAGCACCGCCCACGCGACAACGACGGCGAGCACCGCCACAAACGCCCACCGGCGCCGCGCGTGCTTGCTTCGCCTGCGACGTTCCCGGGCCTGCACTCCCGCGCTGCGGGGGCCGCGCCGATCGCGAGTGGTCTTTTCTTCCGCCATGGCCCCTACTCCCCCTGCGCTTCCCGGCCGCAGCGCAGGATCTCATCGGCGAGCATGGTGACCGTGCCAGCACCAATGGTGAGCACCACGTCCCCCGGCTTCGCGATGCCGATGACCTGCTCCGCAACAGCGGAGAAGTCCGGCTGGAAGTGCCAGTCGCAGGTCAGCTTCTCACCGATGATGCGGGAATCCACGCCCTCCACCGGCTGCTCACGCGCGCCGAAAATATCCAGCAGAACAACCTCGTCCGCCAGGGACAGGGCACGGGCGAATTCAGCGGCGAAGTTCATGGTGCGGCTGTACAGGTGGGGCTGGAATACCGCGATGATGCGTCCGGCGTCGGTCGCCTCGACCAGCTCCTTAGCGGCGGTGAGCACCGCGGTGACCTCGGTCGGGTGGTGCGCATAATCGTCGTAGACCCGCACGCCACCGGCCTCACCGTGGTACTCGAAACGGCGGCGCACCCCGTCGAAATCGGCCACCCCAGCGATGACCTTCTCCAGGTCCGCGCCCAAGAGGGCACCGCCGGTGATCGCGGCGACCCCGTTGAGCGTCATGTGTGCCCCCGGGATGGCCACGCGGATGTCCTCACAGCGTTCCTCCTGGCCGGGCAGGGTGAACCGAACCTTCGCAGCCGTACCACGTGCGTCGGGGCGCATCTCCTCGATAATCGCGGCGGCCGGGATATCCGGGTGTTGGTCGACGGCCGCGCGGGTGCCGTAACCCAACACCGTGGGCGCCGAACCCGCGGCGCGAACCCGGGCTGCCAGCGCGGCAGCGCCCGGGTCGTCGAGGCAGCACACCAGGTAGCCACCCGGGGTGACCTTCGTGGCGAACTCATCAAAGATCGCCACATAGGCCTGTTCCGTGCCGTAGTAGTCGAGGTGATCCGGCTCGATGTTCGTGATCACCGCAACTTCCGGGCTATAGGAGAGGAACGAGCCATCGGATTCGTCGGCCTCGGCGATGAAGATCTCCCCGGTGCCGTGGTGGGCGTTCGTGCCCGCGCGGTTCAACTGCCCGCCGATGGCAAACGAAGGATCGAGGCCGGCGGCCTGCACGCCCACCACCGCCATCGAGGTCGTGGAGGTCTTCCCGTGGGTGCCCGCCAGTAGGAACGCCCGGCGATCGGACATGAGGGCGGCGAGCACGTCGGAGCGGCGGACGACGGGGATCCCGGCCTCGCGGGCAGCGGTGAGCTCAGGATTATCCTGCGGAATCGCGGCGAAGGAGGTCACGACAACCGTCGGAAGTGCCGCGCCACCGGTGACGTTGGCGGCGTCGTGTCCGATAGCGACCTCCGCCCCGGCTGCACGCAGCGCCAGAACGCTGCGGGAATCCTTCATGTCGGAGCCGGTGACGCTGTAGCCCCGGGCGAGCAGGATTCGAGCGATGCCGGACATCCCGGCCCCGCCGATGCCCACCATGTGGGTGCGGCTCAGATCAATCTGTTCAGGCTGCGTGGTCATGGGATCCTCAATCTTCGTGGGAAGGGCTATTGCCTTGAAAGGGGTGTCGTAATAATCGCACCGGGAGAGGCCACCTGCTGGTGCTGTGGCCCGGCGTCCGGTTGAAGCGGGTCTGGGCGCCTAGCGGGCTGCTGAAAGCAGAGCTCGAGCAATCTCGTCCGCCGCATCGCGGTGACCGGCGGACTCGGCTGCCGCGCTGGCCTGGGCCAGCCGCTGCTCGTCGCCGAGCAGTGCGGTGACCTCCGAGGCGACGCGCGCGCCGTCGAGCTCGGCATCGGGGACAATCACCCCGCCACCGGCGTCGACAACAGGGCGGGCGTTGAGCTCCTGCTCCCCGTTGCCGTGCGGCAGCGGGACGTAGATGCCAGGCAGGCCGACGGCGGAGACCTCGGCGACGGTCATCGCACCCGCGCGGCACAGTACGGCGTCGGCTGCGGCGAGCGCGAGATCCATGCGGTCGATATACGGCACCGCCTGGTAGCGGGGTGCGGTGTCGAATTCGGGTGCGGTGATCTCGTTCTTCTTGCCGAAGGCGTGGAGGACGCCCACGCCCGCCTCGTGGAGGGCATCGGCGGCGTCAACAACCCCGCGGTTGATGCTGGCGGCACCCTGGGAACCACCGGTGACCAGGAGGACCGGTCC
The DNA here is from genome assembly GCF_030217065.1 of Corynebacterium sp. UMB4614. Taxonomy (NCBI): domain Bacteria; kingdom Bacillati; phylum Actinomycetota; class Actinomycetes; order Mycobacteriales; family Corynebacteriaceae; genus Corynebacterium; species Corynebacterium sp. UMB4614. The sequence continues at coordinate 134,640 of NZ_JASONC010000001.1, read as the reverse complement.
TTCGGGGTCAAGGCCAAAGAACTCGCGGGCCTCGGCGCGCAACGCTGCGCGGTCCAGGTTCAACACGGATTCCTTGACCGGGGTGCCCACGATCTTCTCGTCCTTCAGGCCCGAGCCCGGCACGGCGGCCAGTGCAGTCCCACCGAGGCGAACGCCCAGCTTGTTAGACATGCCGGCACGGGCGTTGGCCTCGTGCACGAAGAACGGGATTCCCAGCGAACGGGCGGCGAGGTAGGCCGGAGCAGAGACGTAGCCACCAAAGCCGATGAGGACGTCCGCCTGGACGTCACGGAGGTGGGCCTTGGTCTCGTCGATGGCCTGCTTCAAACGCAGCGGCAGGGTGAATAGGTCCTTATTCACCTTCCTCGGGACCGGAACCGGCGGGATCATGCGCAGGTCAAAGCCGCGGTCAGGCACGATCGAGGCTTCCAATCCCTTGGGGCTACCCAGTGCGGTGATCCGGGCGTTCGGGGCCAGGCGCTTCACAGCCTCGGCGACCGCGAGCGCTGGCTCGATGTGGCCAGCGGTTCCGCCTCCTGCGACGACCACCGACGGCGCGGCATCGGTACGCCCGCCTGCTGGATGATCCTCCCGGTGTGTGCTGTGGCCCATGGGTTTCTACTTCCTCCTTGTCGAGTAGCGGTTCGCGCTACTGCGGCTTCGACGTTGCGGCAGTGGTTCCTGCCGGTGCCAGCTATTAGTGCCATCGTAATCTGGCACGCGATCGCGGTGCGGCAGCCGCTCCTGCGCGCGACGGTTCCGGTCACGTTCCCGGCGGACATCCTGCCCCGCGGTGCCCGCGGTGGACTCCCGGCGGGTCACCGGTCGACCGTAGCGCTGAGTCGTATTGCGACGCTCGATGCGGCGCTCCTCCCCCGCCCGGTACGGCAGCGGCTCCGGCAGCAGGAACATCCGGTCGAAGAGGCTACGACCCTCGTGCTGCATCGAGGAGATCGCCTTGGGCTCGTGGCGTGCGCAATTGGCGAGGAGACCGAGCGAGCCCAGGGTGATGACCATAGAGGTACCGCCCGCGGAGATCAGTGGCAGCTGGATACCCGTCATCGGCATCAGGCCCACGACGTAGGAGATGTTGTACAACGCCTGCACGACGATGCCCAGGGTCAGGGTTGCGGCGAGCATGGACAGGAACGGGTCTGCCTGCGCCAGGGCGGTGCGGATGCCGAACCAGCCGAGGAAGGCGAAGAGCGCGACCACGATGATGGCCCCCACCCAGCCGAGCTCCTCCCCGATGATTGCGAAGATGAAGTCATTCTTCGCCTCCGGCAGGTAGTACCACTTCGCGCGAGATTGCCCCAGCCCCGTGCCGGTCAGGGAGCCGTCCGAGAGGCTCAGCAGCCCCTGATAGGACTGGTAGGACGGCCCGCTGGTGCTGCCCTCCCGGAAGTTCAGGAACAGGGTGTCCTTCCACGTCGTGATGCGGTCGCTTCGGTAGGCCTGGGCGATGGTCGCGCCAGTGGCCAGCAGCGCGATGACACCGCCGACGAGGGCGATGAGGCGAGCCGAGACACCGGAGAAGAAGAACAGCGCCATCAACACGATGCCCACGGTGAGCATCATGCCGAGGTCCTTCTGCAGCAGAACCAGCAGCACCATGGCCGTGCCCACGGCCAGGAATCGACCAAGAGCGGGGCGGAATTCGTCGGTCTGGCGCGTCTTGGAGCTGATCTCCGCGGCACCCCACACAGCCAGCGCCACCTTGGACAGCTCGGAAGGCTGAATACCGAAGGAGCCGAAGCGGATCCACGAGTGGGACCCGATTTCCGCGCCAACACCAACCCCCGGGATGAACAGTGCCACCTGCAGGAACAGTGCGAGGCCGAGCAGCCACGGGGAGATGGCCTTGATGGTGTCCGGCCGGAGCCGCAGGGCAAGCCAGGCAACCACGAGGCCGAGGACGACGTACAGGGCCTGGTTGAGGAATACGGACCACACGGAGGTATCCGGGGTGCGCGCGGTGACCATCGAGGAGGACAGCACCATCGTCAAACCAATGGCGGTGAGCATCAGGGTGATGCTCAGGATCACCTTGTAGTTCAGCTGCGGGGCATCCAGCACCGCGCTGATCTTGGCTCCCACGCCCTTGGCGGTGGAGTTCTGCCCGCCACCGCTCTGCTTCGGTCGCGTTTGATCCGCGTGGCGGCGGGGGTACTCGGTGCGGGCGGGTTGGCGCCGGGCACGATCACGGCCTGAGCCGTGGTGTGAAGTCATAGTCATTGGTTCTCGCCCTCCCGTTCGCTGGTGCAAGCCTCGGCGCCTGTGCGCTGAGCGTAGGCGGCGAAGAGTTCGCCGCGCTGTGTCATGCCGGTGTACATGTCCAGAGACGCCGCCGCGGGCGCAAGGACAACACTGTCCCCTGGTGCAGCGAGGCTACGGGCGGCGGCCACCGCCTCGGCCATCGCTCCTTCCGGGTCGGTGTTCGAGACCTCCGTGACGGGCAGGTCTGGGAACTGTGCCGCCAGTTCACGAATGATCTCCGCCCGGTCACAGCCGAGGACGACCGCGCCTCGCAGCCCAGGTCCGACGGTGGCGATGAGGTCGTGGACCTCCGCGCCCTTGAGCTGGCCGCCGGCGACCCACACGATGTTCTCTAGCCCGCCGAGCGCGGCGATGGCTGCGTGCGGGTTCGTGGCCTTGGAGTTATCAATCCAGATCACCCCTTCTGCCAGGTGCACGGCTTGGCCACGGTGCGCCTGCACTTCGAAGCCGTGCAGCGCCTGCGAAATGGCTACTGGCGGCACGTCGAAGGCTCGCACGAGGGCGCAGGCCGCCACAGCATCGGCGATGCCCGCCGGCCCCGGTGGGGAAATCGCTTCCGCCGAGGCGATGGGGGTGACCTGCAGTTCACCGTTCTCGGCGGTGGCTACCTCGGTGATGACCGCCCCTGCCTCGGACTCCACCACCCCCACAACGAGCGGGAAATGTGCCTGGGCGAGCACCTCGGCAGGATCCTGCATGCTGCAGGCCACCACGTTGGGGACACCGTTGTCCGCAGCGAGCTCGCGGACGAGCTGTTCGTCCACTGCAACCACCGGGCGCGGTCCCCGAAGGGCGCGGAGCTTATCCCCGGCGTAGCCTGCCATGGAGCCATGCCAATCCAGGTGATCTTCCGCGAGGTTGAGCACCACGCCGGTGTCCGGGGTGAAGGTGGGCGCCCAGTGCAGCTGGAAGCTGGAGACTTCGGCGACGAGGTAGTCCGCCCGCTCGTCGGCCACCAACGCGGCCCCCGGCGGGGTGCCGATGTTGCCGACGGACACGGCGGCCAGGCCCGCTGCCTGCAGCATCGCCGTGGTCATCGCGGTGGCGGTGGTCTTGCCGTTCGTGCCGGTGATCGCAATCCAGGTGCGCGGGGTTCCGAAGGCTCCGGCCTGGTCCGCGAGCCAGGCGGCCTCGATGTCACCGATCACCGGCACGCCCGCGGCCTGGGCTGCGAGCAGCAGCTCTGAGTCCGGGCGCCACCCCGGCGAAGTGATCAGCAGTGCGGGCGCGGTCTCAGCCGAAGACACCGCGGCAATAGCCTCGGCGGTGTTGAGATCCGCAGCCTGGGCGCGGTCGTCGACAATCTTGAAGCGTCCACCGATGCCCTCGAGCATGGCGACGATGCCCTTGCCCGCCACGCCGGCGCCGGCGACGAAGACCGTCTGCGAGCGCATGATGTCAACAGCGGACTGGGGGTGAAGGATCGAATCGGTGGACATGATAGGCCCTCTTTCGCGGGTTTAGAAGCTCGTGGCGGTCAGCCACTCGCCGTAGAACAGGCCGAAGCCGGTCATCGCGGCCAGGGCTGCGAGCAGCCAGAAGCGGACGACGACGGTGGTCTCGGCCCAACCGCCGTTCTCAAAGTGGTGGTGGATCGGTGCCATGCGGAACACGCGCTTACCGGTCGTCTTGAAGTAGGTCACCTGGATGACCACGGAGACGGTCTCCAGAACGAAGATCGCGCCCACGATGATCATCAGCAGCTCGGTGTGGGAGGTAATCGACAGGCCGGCGACAAGACCGCCCAGGGCCAGCGAACCGGTGTCCCCCATGAAGATTTTCGCCGGGGCGGCGTTCCACCACAGGAAGCCAAGGCAGGCGCCCAAGCCGGCGGAGGCGAGCATCGCCAAGTCCAGCGGATCGCGCACGAAGTAGCACCCAGCCGCCGCCCCATCGGCGCAGGAGTTGCGGAACTGCCAGAAGGTGATGAGCACATACGCCCCCATCACGATGGCCGTCACGCCGGACGCCAGCCCGTCCAGGCCGTCCGTGAGGTTCACGGCATTCGACCAGGCGGAGATGACGATATTGATGAAGATCAGGAACAGGATCATGCCGATGACGGCGCCGCCCACGGCGATGTTGAACGTCGGCATCTCCCGGACGAAGGAGAGGTACGTGGATCCCGGGGTGATGTCATTGGAATCCGGGAACTGCAGAATCAGCACGCCGAAGGCGATGGCGATCACCAGCTGGCAGATGAGCTTCGCCCGGGCGTTGAGCCCCAGGTTCCGCCCCTTGACCAGCTTGATGTAGTCATCGGCGAAGCCCACCCCGCCCAGGGCGAGGGTCAGGCCCAGCACCAGCCAGCCGGACACGCCGGGGCCGGAGCCGGTAAAGATAACCCCGACCAGCACCGCGACAATATAGCCAAGGGTGATGCCCACGAGGATGGCGATGCCACCCATCGTGGGAGTGCCGCGCTTCTTCAGGTGGGACTTCGGCCCCTCCTCGCGGATCTCTTGGCCCAGGCCTTCGTCCGAGAACTTCCGGATGAGAACCGGGGTGAAAAGTACAGCCGCGAGGAACGCCACGGCGCCCGCGATGAAGATCTGCATCATGGGTTTTCCTTATGCTCCTTCGTCCGCCAAAAGCCCTTCGGCGACCGCCCAGAGACCATCAGAGTATGACGCCTTCACGAGCACAACATCCTTGGGTTTGACATGTTGATCCACAAAATTCACTGCCGCGTCGACATCCTCGACGCTGCGGGTATCCACACCGTGCTCCCGCGCCGCATCGGCGATGGCACGCTGATTGACCCCGGTGCCAACGATCACGGCGTGTTCGATGCCCCGGGTGCCGAGGAACTTGCCTAGCTCGGTGTGCTCCTCGGCGGATTCCTCACCCAGCTCGCCCATCTGCCCCAGCACAGCCCAGCTACTGGCCTCCGGACGACCACCGGCCGTGTAGGCCAGGGCGTCGATGCCAGCGCGCATGGACTCCGGGTTGGCGTTGTAGGAATCGTTGATAATAGTCGCACCATCGCGCCGGGTTCGCACATCCATGCGGTTGGCGCTGGCGGCGACGTGGTTGCCCAGCACTCGGGCCACCGACGCCGGCAGCATGCCGGATTCGATCGCAACCGCAGCGGCGGCGAGCGCGTTGGAGACCTGGTGGGCACCGAACACGCCCAGGCGGATGTCCACCGGCTCACCGTACGGGTGGTGCAGGCGGAAGGACGCCCGGGCGACCTCGTCCAGGCGGATGTCGCTGGCCCAGTAGTCGACCCGCTCCCCCGTCTTGGAACGCTCGTCAAGCGCGAAGGTTACGACCCGCGCGCGGGTGCGGTGCCGCATGGCGATCACCGCGTCGTCGTCTGCGTTGAGGATCGCGATCCCGCCATCCTCTGCGGCAGGGAGTGCTTCGACGAGCTCTCCCTTGGCCTGTGCGATCGCCTCCCGGGAGCCGAACTCGCCGAGGTGTGCGCTGCCAACGTTCAGCTCGACGCCGATCTTCGGCGGGGTGACCGTGGTCAGGTGGGCAATGTGGCCCACACCGCGGGCGGACATCTCGGAGACCAGGAACTTCGTGTCTCGGTCCGCGCGCAGCGCGGTGTAGGGCAGGCCGATTTCGTTGTTGAAGCTGCCCGGCGGGGCGACGGTCTCTCCCAGGTCACCCAGCAGCGCACCGATCAGGTCCTTCGTGGAGGTCTTCCCGGCCGAGCCGGTCACACCAACGACGACCATGCCCTCTTCGTCGGCAAGGACGTCGGTGTTGTGGCGCGCGAGCTTATCGACGGCGGCGAGCACCGCCGCCCCGTAGCCCTCCTCATCTGCGCCGAAGACCGCGGAATTATCGGTGCCCTCAGCCCGCTCGCTGGCCGGAGCCAGCAGCGCCGGGTAGCCGACGGGCCGGCCCACGATGGCCAACGCCGCGCCCTGCTCACCCGCGGCGGCCACGTAGTCGTGCCCGTCCACGGTGGCCCCGGGCAGCGCCATGAAGATGCTCCCCGGCGCTACGTTGCGCGAGTCGAACTCCACGGGCCCCGCCACGATAGTCTCCGCGGCGGCGCCGTCAATCAATTCGCCACCCGTGATGGCGGCAATTTCACCTGCTGAAAGCTCAATCATTGCTTCGTCGCCTCTCGTTAGTCGCGGAGCTTCGTGTGTGCCTGCTGGTCAACGCCCGCCGGCGCTCAAGCGCAGCGGCGAGCTCCTCGAGGTCGGAGAATGGGTGGATTTCCCCGCGGACCTCCTGGCCGGTCTCGTGTCCCTTGCCGGCCACCACGATCGCATCGCCGGGGCGAGCCCATGCGACCGCCGCGCGGATGGCGTCCGCGCGGCCCGGGACGTCGTCATAAAAAACCTTCTCGCCGTTCGCCTCGCGCGCCTTGGCTGCCTTGCGCACCCCGTCCAGGATCATCGACCGAATCGGGGCGGGTTCCTCATCGCGCGGGTTGTCGTCGGTGACGAAGACGGCGTCGGCGATCTTCGCGGCCTCTTCGCCCATCATGGGGCGCTTATCGTGGTCGCGGTTACCGCCGGCGCCCAGCACGATGCCGATGCGCCCCGTCGGGGACGGCAGGTAGTCGCTCAAGGTTCGGACGACGGCGGCGACGGCGCCCGGCTTGTGGGCGTAGTCCACGACCGCGAGGAAGGGCTGCCCGGCGTCCACGGCCTGCATGCGGCCCGGCACCTGCACATCCGCGATTGCCGCTGCTGCGGCCTGCGGGTCCTCCCCCAGTTGCGCCACGCAGCTGATCGCCAGCAGGCTGTTGGCCACGTTGAAAGAGCCGACCAGGCCGATGTCGTAGCTGAATTCTTCGCCCTCGGCGGCCACGGTGATCTCCTGGCGCCCGGCCGGGGTGACGTGCACGTCAGTGACCTGCCAATCCGCGCCAGACTGCTGCGTGGTGCCCACGGTGAGGGCCTGGTGACCGGAGTCCGCAATCATGTCGGCGAGGCGCTGGCCCCAGTCGTCATCGACGCAGACAACGGCGGCGGGCAGTTCCGCGCCCTCGGCCTGAGCCTGGAGGAACAGCTGAGCCTTCGTCTCGAAGTAGTCCTCCATCGTCGGGTGGAAATCCAGGTGGTCCTGGCTCAAGTTGGTGAAGCCGGCGACGTCGAAATCGATGCCGGTCACCCGGCCCAGCGCGAGCGCATGCGAACTGACCTCCATGACCCCGTGGGTGACCCCGCGGTCGCGCATCTGCGCCAGCAGGGCCTGCATGGTCGGCGCCTCGGGGGTGGTGAGCTTCGTGGGGATCTGCTCGCCATTGATCCGGGTGCCGGTGGTACCGATGATGCCGACGTTGTGCTTGGCCATCAGGGCGCGCTCGATGAGGTACGTCGTGGTGGTCTTACCCGAGGTTCCGGTGATGCCGATGATGCGCAGGTCGCGGCTCGGGTGGCCGTACACCGCCGCTGCGACCGGCCCCATCCAGCGCCGGACGTCGTCGACGACCAGCAGCGGGAGGTCCGCATCGGCGAGGATCTCCGCGCCCTCGGCGTCCGTGAGGACGGCAGCGGCCCCACTGTCGGCTGCGAAGGTCGCGCCGTGGACGCGGCTACCTGGAACGGCACAGAACAGGCCGCCGGGCTGGACGTCTGCGGAACCGATGGCGGCGGAGTCGACGGTGACGTCCTGATGGGTATCGGCGACCGTGCCGCCGGTCAGTGCCGCGAGTGCGCGGAGGGTTACCCCGCTGGTGTTGCGGTCGGAATTGTCAGTGGCCTGGTGGGTTGCCATGTTATCGAGCCTCCAGCATGAGCCGTGGTGCCTTCGGGGAAGGCGGAACGTTGTAGTGATCCATCAACCAGGATGCAATGTTGTGGAAGGTCGGCGCAGCCGAGCCCCCGCCGCCACCGCCTTCCTCGGTGCCGCGCTGCGGGTTATCCAGCATGATCGCGACGACGAAACGGGGGTTATCCGCCGGGGCGATGCCGCCGAAGGTGATCCAGTAGTTGGAGTTTGAGTACGCGCCGGTGTCCGGATCAATCTGCTGGGCGGTGCCGGTCTTGCCGGCGATCTGGTAGCCCTCGACTGCGGCCGCGGCACCGGTGCCGTTTTGCACACCGTTCGGGTCATCCTGGGTGACGGACTGGAACATCGCGCGGACGGTCTTCGCCGTCTCTGCGGACACGGCGCGCGTCTCGCCCTGGACCGGCTGCGGGACGTCCTCCCCGTCCGAGTTGGTGATGGACTTGATCAGGCGCGGCTGGACGCGGACGCCGTCGTTGGCGATCGTCTGGTAGATGCTGGCCATCTGCAGCAGGTTCATGGACATACCCTGCCCGATGGGGAGGTTGGCGAAGGTACCGCCCGACCACTGAGAGAGCTCCGGCATGTAGCCCGCGGCCTCGTGTGGCATGCCCACGTCTGCAGCCTGGCCCACACCGAACTTCCGGAAGTATTCGTACATCTTCTCCTGACCGACGCGCTCGGCGAGCATCAGGGTGCCGACGTTGGAGGACTTCCCGAACACGCCGGTGGTGGTGTACGGGGCCACGCCGTGCTCCCACGCGTCGCGGACGGTGACGCCGGCCATTTCAATTGAGCCGGGCACCTTCAGGACCTCGTCCGGGGTGGTCTTCTTCTCCTCGATGGCGGCCGCGGCCGTCATGATCTTGGCGATGGAGCCCGGCTCGAAGGTTTCCGCGGTATTGCGGTCGCCGAAGGCCTTGTTGGCCCGCAGCTGCTTCTGCAGGTCACCGTTGGGATCAATCGTGTCGGAGCTGGCCATCGCGATGACCTCAGCGGACTTGGCGTCCAGCACGACGGCGGAAGCGGACTCGGCCTTGGAGTTATCCTTCGCCTGCTGCACCTGCTGCTGGATGAAGGCCTGCGCGTCGAGGTCGAGGGTGAGCTCGAAGTTATCGCCGTTGACCGGCGGGTGTTCGTCGCGGGCGGAGCCTGGGATAGTGAGGCCGCCAGCGATGTCCAGGGTCTTGGAGCCGTTGACGCCCTGCAGTCGGCTGTCCTGGGAGAGCTCCAGGCCGAATTGGCCCTGGTTATCGGCGCTGATCTTGCCGATGATGTTCTGGGCCACCGCACCGTTGGGGTACTGGCGGATGTCCTGGCGTTCCGCGGTGATCTCCGGGAACTTTTCGGTGACCTTCTGTGCCACGTCTGGGGCGACGTTGCGGACGAGGACGGTGTAGGTGACCTTCTCGTCGGTGAGTTTCTTGCGGAGGTCTTCCTTCTTCACCCGACCTTCGGATGCCGGGATCATGTCGGGCAGTTCTTCGACGATCTGCTCGATGCGCTCGTCGGCTGGCGGGACCTCATCCGGGTTCGCCTTGTGCCGTTCGTCCATGTAGCCGCGCAGCTTATTCGGCAGCACCGACAGCGACTTGGCTTCCATCGTGTAGGCGAGGTTGCGGCCCTCGCGGTCGACGATGGCGCCGCGGTGGGCTGGTTCAGCGATGACGGCTGTGCGCTGCGCAGCGGCGTGTTCCGCGAGCGTTGGGCCCGCGATGAGCTGGACCCAGGTCAGGCGCAGGATGAGCGCGAGGACGACGATAACGATGGCGAACAGGGAGAGCCGCAGGCGCTTGTTATAGCGCTGCGGGCTGTTGTCGAGGAGCAGCAGCGCTCGCGTATTCCGCGAGCCGTCTGCCGGCCGACGGTTCCACTGCTGAGCCAACGGTGTGTGTCCTCCTCGATCTTTGTCTTCGCAGTTGCAAGATCGGCATGGTTCTTGGGTTGGAGACGCAGATCTTCACTGGCCGGGACGCGGCGGTGTCCCGGAAGTTTTAGCGCTTAGAATCTTAGGCGCTGTGCGGCCAGTTACGGTCGCGGCGCGGCGGGCGGAGCCGGATTCGCTTCGGCGGGTGCCGCCGGTGCGGGCTGTGCTGCTGGTGGCGCCGGCGGTGCCGGCTGCTCGCCGTTGGCCGGGGCCGGGGCCGGAGCTGGTGCGGGGGCTGGGGCGCCGTGGCCCTGGTTGGCATATGGCAGGTCCCCGGAGTTCATGTTGCCGGCTGCTTCCGCACCCGCCGGGCTAGAAGGCGCCAGCCCCGGGACGTTGCGGGTCTCCTCCGGGGAGGACGTTGCCTCGCGAGTTCGTTTATTCCCGGTGACGTCGACGACCCGGCGATCCTTGGAGTTATCCGCCTCGCGACGCTGGTCAACCTTGTCGCCCTTGGTCTCCAGAATGCCTGCCTGCCCCGGGGCAACCATGCCCAGTTCGGCGGCCTTCGCGGACAGGTTCTGCGCGGACTTCGCCTTTTCGACGTCTCGCTCCAGCGTGGTGATCTCGTTGGCCAGCGTCTTGGATTTGGCCTCTGTGTCCGTGATCTGGAAGGTCTTCTCCGTCGTCAGCCCGGCGAGCAGCATGACGGCGGCGGTGCCGATGATGCACGCGGCAACGGCGAAGGCCACGAAGCGGAAGACCCGGGAGTTTTCCTGCTTGATGGGCTGCAGGCGGCGGCCGCGTTCCGAGACGCGCTGCTGCGAGCCGAGGCGGCCACGGTAGGCCGGAGCGCGGTGCAGGCTGCGACGGGGCTTGGCCGGCTGCCGCTTGAGCGAACGGGGTGCGCTGGTGCGCAGCTCTGCTCGCTCGACCTTGGTGGCAGTCCTGGGGTGCTCCTTCAGCATTCCGGGAGTGGTCATATCCTGTCCTTTGCCTGGTTCTTCGGGCTCGTTGTGGGCTTCGTGGTGCGGTGCGCGGTTGTTGTTGAGGTTTCTGTCGGGCTATTCGGTCCACTTACTGTGGCGACGCCAGCGGGTAGTGTGGCCCGTCTGTTCCGGAGGTGTGGGCGCCTATTCGCCGCGCTGCCCGGACCCTCACGGGGGCGGATCTGGAGTTTTCAGCGATCTCTTGCTCGCTGGCTTTCTCTGCCCCGCGAGTGAGGAGCTCGAACTCCGGTTCGGTGCCGGGCAGCTCGACTGGCAGCCCGGGCGGCGTTGTGGACTCGGTCATGCCCTTGAGCTGTTGTTTGACGATCTTGTCCTCGAGGGACTGGTAGCTCATGAAGACCCCGGCGCCGTCGACACGGAGCCAGCTGAAGGCTGCCGGGATGACGAGCTCGAGGCTTTCCAGCTCCGCGTTAACCTCGATCCGTAGTGCCTGGAAGGTTCGCTTGGCGGGGTGCCCGCCGGTCCGTCGTGCCGCGGCTGGGATGGTTGCGTAGAGCAGGTCCACGAGGCGCGCGGAGTTGTCGAAGGGCTGCTTCTCGCGCTCGCGGATGACAGCGGAGGCGATCTTGCCCGCGAACTTCTCATCGCCATAGCGCTTGAGGATGCGGGCAAGCTCGCCGTGCTCGTAGGTGTTGAGGATCTCCGCCGCAGTCAGCCGGCTGCTGGGGTCCATGCGCATGTCCAGTGGGGCGTCGACACGGTAGGCGAAACCGCGATCCTCCTGGTCCAGCTGCATGGAGGACACCCCGAGGTCGAACAGGAACCCGGAGATCCCCTGCTCACGGATGTCGACCGGGAAGTCAGGGTCCTCGGAGAAGTGCTCTAGTGCCTCACCGATGCCATCGAAGCGAGTCTGGTAGCTGAAGAATCGCTGACCGAAGCGCTCGAGGCGGGCGCGGGCCTCAGCAAGCGCGTTGGGATCGCGATCCAGCCCGATGACGATGGCATTGGGGTAGGCCTCGAGGAATGCTTCGGTGTGGCCTCCGGCCCCCAGGGTGCCGTCCACGATGATGGGCTGAGCTGGGGCGCTGTCTGCGGTCACACCGATGCCGACGAGTTCCACCATGCGCTGCCGCATGACGGGAACGTGGCCTGGGCTGCTCGGATCGTGGGGGGTGTTCGTTGCCACGGTCACGCTCCTCTGGGCTCGTCGGTGGGTTACTTGGGGTGGGCGCCTGCCTGTGGGTCGGGCGCCGTCAAACTGCTTGGGTTTTGTCTTGGGTTGATATGAACAGGGCCTTACCTGCGCGGGCGTGGGCTTGATGTTGGGGAAGTGCATCAAACGGTCACGTCTTCCGCTCAGGCAAGGGCCTGCACACATCACGGGCATCACCGGCGTGATCGTGGCCGGTCGATGTGGCATGGCGGGCTAGAGGAAATTCGCGAAGGCTTCGTCGTCGCCTGCGGCGAAATCTGCCTCGTGGGCTGCGCTGTACTCCTCCCAAGCCTGGGCATCCCAGATCTCGAGGAAGTCCACCGAGCCGATGACGACGCACTCCTTCTTCAGCCCCGCGTATTCGCGGTGCGCTGCGGAGACGGAGATGCGTCCCTGCGAGTCGAGATCCTGCTCATCCGCGCTTGCCGCGAGGTTTCGCACGAAAGCGCGAGCTTGCGGGTTGCTGCGACTCGCGGCCGCAGCCTTGCGGGCCCGGAGGAGGAACTCCTCGCGGGGGTAGATCGCGAGACTGTGGTCCTGCCCCTTAACGACCATCAGGCCGTCCTTGAGTTCCTCGCGGAACTTCGCAGGAAGGGTGAGTCGCCCTTTGTCGTCGAGCTTCGGCGTGAAGGTGCCAAAGAACATGTCTTGTGACCCCTTTCGCCGTTTTCTCGTGCAGCCATGCCATGTTTTCGCTGTGAAGTTATCCGTGGCTCTTGCGGTGCGTCCGGTCTGGACCGGCGAGCTACCTACATTCAGGAAGCCCCCTCAATCACCAACATTCCCCACTTTACCCCACCTTGCACCACCTTAACCACCCAGCTGGCGTGTTTAGGCGTGTTTTTTCTCAAGCCAGCGAAACAACCTGCAGGTTCACGACAGAGACCGGTGGGGAGCGCGAACTTTCCGCCATCGAAATCCGATCCACAAGGCCCAAAAATGGCGCCTTTCATGGTGGCTTTGACTCTAAATAACGCCAATTCGAGTCTCAGCGGGTCGAGAGTGGGTGAAAGTGGGGATTCGGAAGAAGGCACGAAAAAACCCTCGCCATGTGGCGAGGGCTCTCGGGCTGGGGCCCGCTAGTTCACCGCGGGGCTTAGCGCTCGAAACGCTTGCGGAACTTATCCTCCATGCGGTCCCCCAGACCGCCATCCCCCTGCCGGACAGCTCCGCCAGCGGAAACCCGACGAGACTTCGCGCTCTTCGCTGGAGCCGGGGAATCGCCGTTATTCAGCGCGATCATTCCGCCACCCAGCATGACCAGGAAGCCCGCAACGCTCAGGATCACGAACCACAGGGAGACCTGCGCCAGAGCGACACCGCCGACCAGCAGACAGATGCCGAGCATGATCAGCGAGATCGAACGGATATCGAAGCGCACCCCCGACGGCGCCGAGTCATCCCCGCCCTGAGCAAAGCGCGGATCCTCCGCGATCAAAGCCCGCTCGATCTCTGCGAGCATCTGCTTTTCTTGTTCCGAGAGAGCCATGACAGTCCTCGTTTCCCTCTACTGATCCTCCGCGTGGCCACAACAACGCAGCACGCGACCTGATAACCCACTGTAGCGCGCTTCAGATCTTCATTTACTCCGGCGGAAGATCGCGCCAACGCCGCAGTCTGCTGGAAGCCACCCCGCCGCAGCGAGGCTTCCCCATGTTTTAGTTACTACTCGATTCCCCACTCTAACCAATGAGCAGGATTAAGTCAGCCCCAAAGCCCTAGGCAGCCTGCAGGCCAAGGCCCAGCTCCATTCGCACACGCTCCAGGAGTTCGACAGAATCCGAGTACACCTCCTGAAACGAAGAATCCGCTACATCACGCTCGAGGCCAATATCTGCCCGCTCCGCCAGCCTGGCGTGTTGCTCGAAAGAGTCAGCCCAGCCGCCGAGGTCAGGTCGCACCGCCCGGAGACGCAGCCACGCCGAACCGGCCGGAAGCCTGCGACGAGCCGGCCGCTCGGCGTCGATAACAGCACCCGCAGCACGTAGCCCGGCGCGATAGGCGTAGACAACAGCCCGCGGCAGATCCCCCTGACCATAAGCCTCGTTCGCCAACACGAGTTGGGCTTCCGCACGCATCAAAAATTCCGCTGGATTGGGACGCAGCGTCCCCCTTGTCTTCGACATCACAGCCATCGCCACTCCCACCTTTCGAGAACTTCCGTTTCGCAATTTGCACCCCTGACGTTAAAGCTCGGCGCAGACACCCCCGCCCACTATTCGAACACGTGTTCTAATTACGCTTTAGCATCTCCCGTTGCACACCCTCGCGCTTGATACGTGGGACGATATCCCTATGAGCCAACCCATCGCGCAACCCGACCAGGATCACCTCGTCTCCCTCGCACCCATCAGCCGCGCGGTCTTCCTGCGACGCCTCGATGAACTCGTTGCTTTGCACCTCAAGGCCATGGGGTATCCGCCGGAGGCATTTCGACAACGGCGCAGCCTGTGGCTCAGCAACGCCAACCACCCACACTTCACGAGCCTGGTAGCGCTCTTACACTCACCGGCGGAAGAACCGGATCCAGCCAACCCTGCGCAGAAGATCGTGGGTGTCTGCTTTGGCTTCCAAGGTAGCCGAGGAACGTGGTGGTACCAGCAGGTCAGCTACGGCCTGCTGGCTTCGGGCATGCCGCCGGAGGACGTCACCGAGACTCTGTCGAGCTACACCGAGATTTCGGAGATCCATGTTCTTCCGCGATTTCAGGGCTCCGGCATCGGAACCCGGCTATTAACGGAGGTCCTGGGCATCCTGCCCACCCGCGACGCAATGCTCTCCACCCCGGAGGTGCCCGGCGAGAATAATCACGCGTGGCACCTCTACCGCAGCCTGGGCTTCACCGATCTACTGCGGGAACACCGCTTCCCTGGCGATCCCCGCCCCTTCGGCATCCTTCGCAAGCGCCTGCACAACGCCCCAGGCGACCCCACCACAGTGAGGGAACCAGCGTCAGACGCGGACCGGGTGGCACGCTAGCCCCCGCGCGCCGGTCCGGGGCAGACTTGCCCAGCAGCTGCCCCACCCCACGGGGCGAACGCACCGGTAGGCGTCGCCGGTGAGCTAGCGAACCATGTCCTGGCCGTAACCCGGCCCCCATGCTGGCGCCATCCCCAGGTTGTGCAGCACGTCCTGGGTCGCCCGCACGTTATTCATAGTCATGAAGTGCAGGTTCGGCGCACCCTCAGCGATGAGACGCTCACTCATCTCGGTGGTGATGTCGATGCCGACCTCGCGGACCGCATCACGGTTGGCAACCTCATCGCCAGCTGCGGCCTTCTCCAGGCGCTCCAGGATCTTCACGGGAACCTCGCCACCCGCCAGTTCCATTTGGCGGCGCACGGAACGGATCGAAGTGATCGGCATGAGTCCCGGAATCACGGGCTTTGCCCCGTGGATCGGATCGGCGGCGGCGAGCCTATCGCGCAGCCGGAGGTAGTTCTCCACGTTGAAGAACATCTGGGTAATTGAGTAGTCCGCCCCCAGCCGGAGCTTGTGCAGGGTCACCTGCGTGTCCTGCTCCAGGTCCTCGGCCCGGTAGTGCCCCTCCGGGAAGCTGGCGATACCGATATCGAAGTTTTCACACTCCGGGGTGTTGCGGATCAGTTCGATGAGGTCGGAGGCATAGTTCAGCCCGCCGGGCGTGGCCTGCCATGCCCCGAGCGGGTCCCCCGGCGGGTCGCCGCGAAGCGCGAGCACGTTCGTCATGCCGCGGCGGGCGTAGTCCTGGAGCATGGCGCGCAGCTCGTCGGCCGAGTGGTCCACCAGGGTGAGGTGCATGAGGGTGGTCAGTGGCTTGGCTGCCAGCTGTTGGGCGACCTCCATCGTGCGCTCCCGGGTGGAGCCACCGGCCCCGTAGGTGATGGATGCGAAGCTCACGCCGAGGTCGTGGAAGGCCTCCGCAGCGTTCCACAGCCGGGTTTGGGCGGCATCGTCGCGCGGGGGCATGAATTCAACGGAGAACGGGATCTTACCGGGGCTGTAGCCACGGATAGCTTCGCTCACTGGAACTTGGAGCGTGGGCTGTGGTGGTGTGCCCGGCAGCGGTGAGGTCTTCTCGTGGTGACCGTGGGGGTTGGATGCAGACATGAAGAAAATCATAGTAGACATCTCTGTCTAGGTCGCGTTCCGGGCTAACACTCGCGTGCCGTCGGGTTCCCCCACCCCCACTGACCTATCCGGCCCCCACCCCGGTTGCGCCTGTTCGCCGGTGTCTGCAGCGACCTTTAGACTATGAGGCACAAGATCGAACCTTCAAAGCAGGGCGCTTCGTGCGCTGCTCACTCAGCATCCACGCCCCGCCCTGCCCCACAGCCCCGAAAGGTGTGCTCCCTGTGACCACTCCGTCCTCCCCGCATGGCCTGTCGACGATCTCCCAGCCGCCGGTTGCGAACCAGCTGGCCGGTTGGGACCTGCGCTCACCGCTGAAGGACGTTCCGGCTGCTGTCGACCGTGCCCTGGACGCCTACTTCGACCACAGTGCGGCGGAGTTTTCCGCGATCGCGCCCGAGTTCAACGACGCCATGGCGGTGTTGCGGGGCTTCGTCATGGGCGGTGGCAAGCGCGTCCGACCGACCTTCGCTTGGGCTGGTTTCCGCGCCGGCCTGGAAGGTGGCGGGGCCGATGGCAGCAGCATTCAGGACGTCGACCCGGCGACCGTGCTGCTGGCTCTCAGTGCTCTCGAGTTTGTTCAGGCGTGTGCGCTGATCCACGATGACATCATCGACGAGTCCGATACCCGCCGAGGCAACCCCACCACCCACCGAGTGTTTGAAAGCCAACACCGCGAGCGCGACTGGTTTGGATCCCCGGAACACTACGGCATCAGCCAGGCCATTCTGGCTGGTGACCTCGCGTTGAGCTGGGCGGATGATCTGCTCGCCACCGCGGGACTGAGCCCAGCGATTGTCGAGCGGGTGCGGGGTCCTTGGCGTGCGATGCGTACTGAGGTGATCGCCGGCCAGCAGCTGGACATCGCCTTGGAGAACAACGGGAGCGAGTCGATCGCCGATGCCTTGCAGGTGATCAACTTCAAGACCGCTAGCTACACGGTCGCCCGTCCACTGCACATCGGCGCGGCTCTGGCAGGCGCTGATGAGCGCACGATCGAGCTGCTCCTGGAGTACGGGACACTGGTGGGGCAGGCTTTCCAGCTTCGGGACGATCAGCTGGGCGTCTTCGGCGACCCTGCCGTGACTGGCAAACCGAGCGGGGATGATCTGCGCACCGGGAAACGAACGGTGTTGGTGAATACCGCTTTCGCGGAGTGCAGCCCGGAGCAGCTGGCCCGACTGCGGGAAGATTTCGGTCCGCTTCCCGGCGCGGCGGAGCACACTGCGGAGCAGATCGACGGGATGCGCCAGATCATTCAAGATTGCGGGGCGGCGCAGCAGATCGAGGACAAGATCAACGTCCTGTCCGAGCGGGCAATCTCGCTGGTAGAGGACTCCTGGCTGGAGGACAGCATCAGCGAGGAGCTCGTCGCCTTCGCACGCTTGCTGAGCGACCGGAGGTTCTAGGGCATGCCGATTTTTAGCGCGATCCCCTCCCCTCGCCAGGTACTCGCGGCCACGCGCCGGATGGTGGTTCCGACCACCCGCCCAACGACCCGCGATCGGGTCCCCGGGGATGTCGAATCCGTGGTTGTCGTGGGTGCGGGGCTATCCGGTTTGGCGGCTGCGTGCCGGCTGCAGGCTGCTGGCAAGCAGGTGACGCTGGTTGAGGCGAATCCCGAGGTCGGGGGCCGCTGCCGTACGGAACAGCTGCGCAGCGACCACGGCGAGTTCTACGCCGACACCGGGGCGACGGTGCTGACGATGCCGGATCTGGTGGATAACCTCCTGCTGCACCTGGGGGTGAGTGCCGAGGACGTTGGCTGGGGTTACCGCAAGTTGCGCCCGGCCTATCACGCGATGTTCGCCAGTGGCCGCGAGCTGGATGTTTACTCGGACGGCGACACCATGGAGCACGAGGTGCGCCGCTTCGCCGCCGGGAAGTACGGCGCCGACAGCGCGGATGTCGACCGGCTTGCCCGGGGATACCGCCAGCACCGCCAGTGGATCGGCGGGATCTTCGATGCTTCCTTCGAGTCCTTCATCGGCGCGGATTTCGATTCCCTCCTCGACGCCGTAGCGACCCCCGCCACCGCCAATGACATGGCGGATCTCGTGGAGCTCGGGGCGTTCGGCAGTCTGGGTAAGCGCGCCTCCCGCCACCTGGGGGACGAAGAGCTGGCCCGGGTGTTCAGCTTCCAGGCCCTCTACGCCGGCGTGGCCCCGGCGAAGGCCCGCGCGGTCTATGGGGTGATCTCCCACATGGACACGACCATGGGTGTGTTTTACCCGCGTTTCGGCATGGGGGACCTGCCTGAGGTCTTGACCAGGGCCTTCCGCCTAGCCGGCGGGGTGCTGCGCTGCAACACCCGGGTGGAGCGCATCATCCATGATGGTGCGCGTGCCACGGGGATCCGAACCGCTGACGGCGAGCAGCTGGCCGCGGATGCCGTCGTCGTCACTGCGGACCTGCCCGTCGTGGAGGAACTACTGGACTCCCCGGCACGGCTGGCGGGACGAAAGCCGAATTGGTCCCCCTCCGCAGTCGTGGTGCACGGCAGTATCCCGGTGGACGTCACCGCCGCATGGCCGGGCGCAGACGAGGGCGGCTACCACCACAACATCAGCTTCGGCGAGGCGTGGAACGAAACCTTCGCCGAGCTCACCGCCTCGCGCGGTCGGGCGGGGCTGATGTCGGACCCATCGCTGCTACTGACCCGCCCGGCGGTCACGATCCCTGAGCGGCTCGTCCGCACCGAAGATGGTCACACGGTCGAGCCGGTGAGCGTCCTCGCCCCGGTGCCGAACCTGGACCGGGCGGGCCTGGATTGGGAGGCGATCGCCGAGAACTACGTCCAGGAATTGCTGGGGGTTCTGGAGGGTCGCGGCTTCACTGGTCTGCGGGATCACCTGTCGGTGGCCCGGATCGATACCCCTGTGTTCTGGCAGCAGCAGGGCCATGGCGGGGGCTCGCCGTTCGGGCTGGCCCACACCGTCGCACAGACCGGCCCCTTTAGGCCCCGGAATTATCCGGTGGCGGGCCTGGAGAACGTGATTCTGGCTGGCTCCTCCACCACCCCGGGTGTGGGTGTGCCGACCACGCTGCTCTCTGGTTCTTTGGCAGCACGCAGAATTATTGGTGGAGGCTCCATCCGATGAGCACGCAGTTGCAGGAGTCGCGGGATAAGTCCGCGGCGACCAGCCGACCTTTCACTGAGCACCCCGTCGTCGCCCGCCCCACCGCGTGGTTGCGGGCCCACAGTATGAGCAGCGCGATCCGCATGGGGCTGATCGGCTCGGTGGTTCTCACGCTGTGTTCCTACACGGTGGGCGCTACCCGCGAACGCGGCGGCATCATGCAAGCCCTCGGCCTGGATTGGCTGACCTTCGGGCACATGGCGGGGATCTTCTCCGTCGTGCTGTGGGTGGGTATTGCGCTGCTGGTGCTCAGTTGGGCGATCGTCGGCGGGCTCGTGCTCCGGGGCGGGCGCTCCTTGCCACAGCGCGCGATCGCCGCGTGGGTCGGGCCGATGGTGCTGGCTGCACCGTTGATGAGCCGCGATATTTACTCCTATTTGATGCAGGGGGCGCTGGCGAAGGAGGGGCTGGATGCCTACCGGGTGGGTGCGGCGGCCAACCCGGGCCCGATGCTCTACGAGGTCTCTGCCGACTGGCGTAACACCACCACCCCCTACGGCCCCGGCCATCTGTGGCTGGGCAAGGGGGTCACCACGATCACCGGGGATAACGTCACCGCCGGGATCTTCGTATTCAAGTTTCTGACCCTCGTGGCCTTCGTGGCCCTGATCTGGGTGGTGCGCCGCCTGGCCGCCGAACTCGGCAGTGACCCCGACCTGGCGGTGTGGCTGGGCGTGGCCAATCCCCTGGTGATCGTGCATCTCATCGGCGGACTGCACACCGAGTCGATGATGATGGCGCTCGTGATGCTCGGCATTCTGGCGAGCCTGCGGCTGCGACCGGTCGCCGGGCTACTGCTGGGCAGCGTGCTGATCGCCACTGGCGTGGCGTTGAAGGCCACCGCCGCGATCGCCTTGCCCTTCCTAATTTGGATCGCCGTCGCCCGCATCGCTGGGCCCGCGCCCCGTGGCTGGTTCAAGGAAACTGCCGCCCGTTTCGTCACCTTGCTGTGGACGGGGATCAGCTCCGTGGCGGTGGTCGTGGCCGTGATGTTCGCCATCACCTGGGCCTCGGGGCAGACCTGGGGCTGGATCGCGGAGATGTCCGGCAACTCGAAGGTGATCAACCCGCTGGCCGCCCCCACGATGCTGGCCAGCACCCTGGAGCCCTTCATCTCCCACATCAACGACGACATCGGGTTCAACGTCCTGATCGGAATCTTTCGGCCGATCTCGATGGTCATCATGCTGATCGGTCTGGTCGTGGTGTGGTGGCTCTTCCGTCACGACGTCCGCCGCGCCCTGCTGGGTGCGACCCTGGCCTACGCGGTGACCTGCGTGTTCAACTCGGTGGTGCTGCCCTGGTACTACGTCGCCCCGCTGGTGATCGTGGGTGTGTGCATACGTGACCGCCGGGCGGTCTTCATCGTGGCCTGGTTGAGCGCGGTGCTGTGCTTCATGTTCGACGGCGGTGGCAACAACCGCCTCTACGTTCTGTGGTGGGTCATCGCCATCGGCGTGGTGATGTGGTTCGCGCTGCGCGCCACCCTGGGCTTCGCGCCCGGCATGCCGGAAGAGCAGGCCGAGCCGTGGCCGAAGGCCGCTAAATCAGAGCCATCGCCTGCGCCCGGCGGCGAACCTCACGAGCCAAGTGCCCGTGCAGCGCATCAACCGGCCGACCAGGCAGGGAGTCGTCCTCGGTAAAAAGGTACTCCAGGATCTCCGCGGGCTGGTAGCCGCCGTCGAGAAGGAGGGCAACCACCCCGGGGAGGAAGCGGGTGACCTGGCCGTCGTCGTCGAAGAAGCGGGCGGGGAGGTAGCGCACGCCGTCGATCTTGGTGTCGAGGATCTTTTTCTTCTGCACCAGATCCAGGATCTTGCTCTGCCCCACCCCCATGCGCTCGGCAGCTTCAGGGATGCTCAGCAGCACCTCGCCCGCGGGCAGGCCGCCCGCGGCCTCCTGCAACACGCCGCTGGTCACGCGGCCGCGATCGGAGCGGCTTTTGGCTGCTGGGGTGGCTTCTGGGTGGGAAGACTGCGGGTCCGGCTGTGTGGAGTTGCTCATGGCTGCCATTGTATTCGACTGTGACAGGCTAGAATCGTTGACACCTTCAAGGCACGCTTGAGCCTTTCGGGCGCCTCCTGCGCCCCGGCTCGGCACGGTGTGAACCCGACCCGCCCCTCCCCTGCGTGCGGTGCCCTGCGCACGGCCCAATGGCCTACGTAGCGGGCACAGATGGACAACGGGGAAGAGCGTAAGAAAAAATAAGCAAGGATTATCGGCAGTAAAAGTGATGGAACCGCAACCCGGCAGCTACCTCGACGACCGCTACCACCTGGGCGCCAAGATCGCCAAGGGCGGAATGTCGACGGTCTACCACGCCGTGGACACTCGCCTGGACCGTGAGGTCGCGGTGAAAATCATGAACCCGGAGCTCGCGACCGATCCGACCTTCCGCACCCGCTTCGAGCGGGAAGCGCGGGCTGTCGCAAAGCTCACGCACCCGGATCTGGTCAACGTCTTCGACCAGGGCGAGGATGGCCCGTTCGTCTTCCTCGTCATGGAGCTCGTAGACGGCGGTTCTCTACGGGAGCTGCTCCGGGAGCGTGGCCCGATGCCACCGCACGCAGCGCTCTCGGTCATGGAGCCGGTGCTCACCGCCCTATCGGTTGCCCACACCACGGGCATGATCCACCGAGACATCAAGCCGGATAACGTGCTGATCAGCGCCAATCACCAGGTCAAGCTCGCGGACTTCGGGCTGGTCCGCGCGGTTGCGACGGGCTCGGGTGAGGCGGCGCGCACCTCAGCCACCGGGCAGGTCATCGGCACCGTCGCTTACCTTTCCCCGGAACAGGTTCAGGGCCAGTCCCTGGGTGCGGCCTCCGATGTCTATTCCGCCGGGGTGCTGCTCTACGAGCTGCTGACCGGCGAGACCCCCTTCAGCGGTGGCAGCCCCGTCGAGACGGCGCTGAGCCGGCTCACCCAGGATGTCCCCGCCCCCTCCGAGATCATCGACGGCGTGCCGCCGGAGATCGACGACCTGGTGCTGCGGGCCTGCCAGCGGGCACCGGAGGATCGTTTCGCGGACGGTTCTGAGTTCCTCGCCGCGGTCCGCCAGACCGCCGCGGAACTCCAGCTTCCGGCATTCCGGGTGCCCGTCCCCGCGGATTCCGCCGTGCAGCACGCCCTGGCAGGCTCGAGTTTCACAGACCGCCTGGCCTGGGACGACGAGGCGATGTCCACCCGTGCGGTCACGCTCGACCCCGCAGCGGGTACCGATGAAGCCGGGGACACGGCGGAGACCCACTACGCGGCTCAGGACCAGGCTCACGAGACGTCGGAGACCGCACTGGTCGACCCCTACGGGGATTACTCCCCCGCCGAAGCCGATCAGGGCTATGACCAGTGGGCAGACCCAGGCCATCAATGGGCTGAGCCCGGCGAGCAGTGGGCCGAGCCAGCCCAGCCCCAGGGGTATGGGCAGGCGCCGGGCTACGCGGAGCCGCAGTACTACCCCGCTGCTCCAGCGGGTTACCCAGCGCAGCAGTCCGCAGGCTACCCAGCGCCCGAACACCGCCCCGCGCCCCCACCGGCGCCGACAAAGAAGCTCAGCAACCGCTCCACGATCAAGGGTTTGCTGTGGACCGCGATCATCACCGCGCTGGTGATCGCCATCGGGCTCGGCGGCTGGTGGCTGACCTCCGGCCGCTACGGCCAGATCCCTTCGGTCGTCGGCCTCGACCGAGAGGCGGCGGTCGTCAAGGTGGAGGACGCAGGCTTCGTCTCCCAGGTGGATGAGCAATTCTCCGACGACCACCCGGCGAAGAAAGTGATGGGGACCGATCCCCCTTTTGGTGAACGGGCACCGAAGGGAAGCCAGGTTTCGGTGCTCGTCAGCCTCGGGGCGCCGACCGTCCCGATCCCTGGTGAGACGGATACGGCGGAGACCTATTCCGCCAAGCTGACGTCCCGCACCCTCGTCGCCGAGATCGGCGAGGAGGTCTACTCCGACGACGCCAAGAAGGGCACCGTCGCCGAGGTGTCCCCCTCTCCCGGCAGCGAGGTCCGCACCGGGTCCACGGTGACGATCCACGTCTCCCGCGGGCCAAAACCGGTCCGGGTTCCAGGTGTGGCGGGTCAGAAGCTGGACCGGGCGAAGAAGACCCTGGAATCCGCCGGTCTGAAGGTGGGCAGGACGATCAAGGAGTTCGACCCCGACGCCGACCCGGGCACCGTCCTGCGCACCACGCCCTCGAAGGGCACGGAGGTGCCGAGCAAGTCCGAGGTCACCATCGTGGTCAACAATGCCACGGAGGTCCCGGACATCACGGGGCTGAGCAAGTCTGAGGCCATCGCCGAGCTGCGCGATGCGGGTCTGGACCCGGTCGATGATGGCGAGGTTTTTGACGAGGACGTCTCCGGCGGCGACGTCGCCTCCCAGTCACCGGAAGCGGGCACGGTCGTCGACCCGTCCCGGGACACGCAGGTGAAGTTCAAGGTCTCCAACGCCGAGTCGGTCCCCTTCGTGTTGGGGATGCGGGCGGAGAAGGCCCGGGAGAAGCTGGAAGACGCGGGCTTCGAGGTCGAGATTTCGGGCTCGGAGGACGGCCTGGTGTGGAGCCAGTCGCCGAACACCGGTCGGAAGGCGCAGAAGGGCGACACGGTGCGGATTTCGACCTTCTAGGCTCCGCTGGGGCGCTCGGGTTAGCTCCACTGCGGTCTCCCCACCGCCCCCGCCTGACACCCTGGATGGCTATCGCTGCCGTGCACCCTGCACAACCGGCTGGGCAACCGGCCCTCAATCAACCGACCCCACGCAATCGGCTGGGCACGAAATAACCCCGGGGAAGGAATAACTCCTTCCGCCGGGGTTGCGTTGCGCTGCGGGACCGGTGCGGTCCGGCGCTGGCTACAGGGGCAGCAGCCTAGTTGCGGAGCATCTCCGCGACGAGGAACGCCAGCTCCAGGGACTGCTGGGTGTTCATGCGCGGGTCGACGGTGGTGTCGTAGCGCTTCGGCAGGTCCACGTCGGTGATGGACTGGCCGCCGCCGACGACCTCGGTGACGTCGTCGCCGGTGAGCTCCACGTGCACACCGCCCGGGTGGGAGCCAAGGGCGCGGTGGACCTCGAAGAAGCCCTGGACCTCGTCGATGATGCGGTCGAAGTCGCGGGTCTTGTAGCCATTGGAGCTGGTGTAGGTGTTGCCGTGCATTGGGTCGGTCTGCCAGATGACCTTGTGTCCGGTGGCCTCCACGGCCTCCACGATCGGCGGCAGGACGTCGCGGATCTTGTCGTAGCCCATGCGGGTGATCAGCGTCAGTCGGCCCGGATCGTTGTGCGGGTCGAGGCGGTGGACGTACTGGACGGCCTCCTCTGGGGTGGTCGTCGGCCCGATCTTCACTCCGACCGGGTTACCGATCAGGGAGGCGAAGTGGATGTGGGCGTCGTCCAGCCCGCGGGTGCGCTCGCCGATCCACACCTGGTGGGCGGAGAGGTTGTAGAGCACGTCCCTGCCCTCTTCGTCGTGGGCCAGGCGCAGCATGCCGCGCTCGTAGTCCAGGACGAGGGCCTCGTGGGAGGCGTAGATGTCCGCGGTGTGCAGGGTGGAGGAGGTCACGCCACAGGCGCTCATGAACTCCAGGCCGCGGTCGATCTCCTGGGCCAGGGCCTCGTAGCGGGCGCCCGCCGGGGAGTTGGCGACGAATTCGCGGTTCCACTCGTGCAGCTTGTACAGGTCCGCGGTGCCCGAGCCAGTCAGGGCGCGGATGAGGTTCATGGTCGCCGAGGAGTTCGCGTAGGCGCGCACCATGCGGGACGGGTCGTGGGCGCGGGCTTCCTCGGTGGCCTCGTGGCCGTTGACGAGGTCGCCGCGGTAGTTCAGCAGGCCGTTGGCGTCGCGGTCGGCGGAGCGCGGCTTCGCGTACTGGCCAGCGATGCGGGCCATCTTCACCACGGGGGTGGACGCCCCGTAGGTCAGGACGACCGCCATCTGCAGGAGGGTCTTGATGTTGCCGCGGATGTGCGGCTCGGTGTTGGACTCGAAGGTCTCGGCGCAGTCACCGCCCTGCAGCAGGAAGGCCTTGCCCAGTGCGACGTCGGCGAGCTGCTTGCGCAGGCGACGGATCTCCGGGGCGACGACGATCGGCGGGACGGACTCGAGAATCCTCCGGACACGATAAGCGTGATCCTTGTCCCAGCTCGGCTGCTGCTTGGCATCACGAGCAAAAACCTGGTCAAACTCCGCTGCGATATCGTCCGGCAGCGGCGGGAGGTCGGGCATCTCATCGATGGGGAGGTCAATAGTCCAAGACATGCCTAAAACTATACCCGAAATTACCCCTGCGCTGCGCGTTAAGTGCGTTTATTCAGCGCAGCCATGCTCAGCCGGTACTTCACGGCGTTGAAACGGGCATCCACCAACGCGTCGTGGGCCTTAGATGGGGCCTCCGGCAGTTGCGGTTTACCCGCCATCTCCCACAGCTGGCGCAGCTCGCGGGTGAAGTGTGGAATCTCGCGGGGCAGCTTGGTCATATCCCCCCACAGCTGCGCGAGCGCCACGTGGTCGTACGCCCCCAGCCAGGCCCACAGTTCGGGCCAGTCGCGGCGGGTCGTGCCGGGCGGCAGGAGGAAGTCGTAGAGCTGGTCGCGCATCTGCGCGCGGCTCATCCAGGCCGCGTGGGAGCGTGGCGGCAGCAGCGGCAGCACGTTGCGCTTGACCCATGGGCCGGCCGCCCCCGCGTCGAATTCCGTGGAGATCGCGTAGAACTCGCGACCGTCCTCCGCGACAACACCGATGGAGATCAGGTCGATGGTGCGACCGTTTTCGATGAACTCGGTGTCATAAAAATAGCGCACTGCTACTGCTTTCTAGCTTCGCGTTTGGGTGGAGCTTGCGCACTGCTGGCGCGGCGTGGAGCGTTGTTCCGCCGTCGAGTGTAACCGGGTAGCGCCCGCCCGGGGCAAAGCCGGCGGATAAAGAATCCACTTGAGCACCGGCACCTTGCCGACGTTGTAGAACAGGGTCCCGGCGAACAGGCAAGCAGCGAAGCCGATGAGCATGAACGGATAAGTCTCAGTAAGGAACCCGAAGCGCTCCGGGTCACTATCGGCCAGGCCGCGGGCGCCGACGTCCATAAACAGCCACACCATCGCATGGTGACTGACGTAGATCGGCAGGGTGTTGGCTCCGACAAAGGTCAGGAAGCGGCTGACCAGCGGGGTGTTGCTCAGCCACACGGCCAGCACCACGCCGAACGGCACAGCGGTGAAGGTGCGGATGAGCGCCAGGAATGCGTTCTGGCTGGAAATGACGATATCCCAGCCTTCGAAGACCACCGCCTCCATGTAGCGGTACACGAACTCCCAGGCCACGAAGATGCCGAAGGTGCCGAGGATGACCGCCGCGTTGCCGGCCTTATTGGCCAGGGCAAAGAACCACGTGCGGAAGTGCAGGCCGGCAAAGAAGATCGGCATGTAGATGAAGGCCTGGCGGAAGCTCTGGGTCTGCACCCAGCCGGTCATCATGCCTGCACAGATGGGAACGAAAGAGAGCGCCAGGGCCACGACGGCGGGCTGGCGACGCAACAACCACGCGACGATGTTGTAAACCATCAGCGTGTAGAGGAACCACAGCCCAGGATCGCCGAACAGGATCGCCTGGATCAGGTGGGGCAGGTCGGCATTGCCCGCCATGTTGAGTCGGATCAGCGCCTGGAAGGGGGTGAAGACCAGATAGGGAACGAGCAGAAACCACAGGCGGCGGTACCACAGGTCCCCCAGCGTGCGCTCCAGCACGCGGTGGGCGAAGAGCCCGGAGACGAGGAAGAACAGCGGCATGCGCAGCGGGTCAAGGAAGGAGGACAGCATCCCCAGCGGTGTGCTGGTGCCATCCGGAACCGCCGTGACGACGTGCATCAGGCACACGCCGATGATCGACAGACCCTTCGCGGTATCCGCCCACTCGACGCGGCTCGCCTTGCGCGGCGTCGAGGCCGGCGCCGACGCGCTGCTCGCCGCGGTCGCGTCCGCGGTCTGCTCACTGCTCGTCTTGATGTTTGCTCCTCTATGCCAATGGGGCTCTGCCCTGCCCCGGTGTGGATCCGTGGCCGGCAAGCCCCTTATCGAAGCGCGACTTCTTAACGTTTTTTAAGAGTACACCACGCCCTCGCCCGGAGCGGAACCCTCCGGGTAGCCCTGACCTGCAGCGAGGGAGTTTTTCACGTCCGCGGCGTAGAAATCCTTCACGTACTCCTGGCCGCTGAGCTTGGCGAGCTCTTCCATGACCCGGTCGGTCAGCGCACGAGCCTGCTGGTAATCATCCCCGGCATCCTTGAACTCGGCGGGGTCGATCGGGTCGCCCACGATCACGCCGCAGCGGTAGGGCCGCGGGATCCAGGAGCCGATCGGGTTGACCTTATTCGTGTTGATCATCGCCACCGGATAGACCTTCACGCCGGACTCCAGCGCGATGCGAGCCATGCCGGTCTTGCCACGGTAGAGGCGACCGTCCGGCGAGCGGGTGCCCTCCGGGTACATGCCCAGCGCGTCCCCCTTCTCCAGCACCCGCAGCGCGGTCTGCAGGGCGGCCTCCTGGGACCCCTTGTCGGCGCGGTCGATCGGCACCTGCCCCACCGAGGAGAAGAACCAGCGCTGGATCGCGCCGACCAGGCCTGGGGTGGTGAAGTATTCCTTCTTCGCCAGGAAGGTCAGCTGGCGTTTGTTCACCAGCGGGAAGTAGAAGGAGTCCATCACAGCGAGGTGGTTGGAGGCGAAGATCACCGGCCCGTCCACTGGGGGCTTATCCAGCCCGCGGGTGAATGGCCGGTTGTAGATCCACAGCCACGGCCCGATGAAGACGTGCTTCAACCACCAGTAAGTCCGGTTCCGCATTGGAAAAGTCTTGCCTTCCTAGAGTTCGCCTCGAGCTTTGAAGCCCCGATCGTGTTTGGCCGCACGCCGCGCGGCCCGGGCTGCCCAGGGCTATAACTTCTTTAATCCAGCGCCTGCGCTGCGAGTAGAGCCACGCCAATCATACCGGCGTCCCCACCCAGTTCCGCGGGAACGACGCGGGCTAGGGGCCGGCGACCTTGGCCGACGATGTTTTTCGCCATTTCTGCCCGGGCGGTTTCTAGGAAGAGGTCGGCGTCGGCGCTCACTCCCCCGCCCAGGACGATGAGCTCTGGGTCCAGGATGTCCTGCACCATCGCCAGGCCACGGCCGAGCCACTCCCCGACGTCCCGGAGGATCTCAAGGCCCAGCTTGTCCCCATCGCGGGCAGCCTTGACGATGTGTCGGCCGGAGATCTCCTCCGGTTGCCGGTGGAATCGGGTGAAGAGCACGGATTCCGGGTAGGCCCGCTCCGCAATGCGGTCATGGGCGGCCAGCTGCAGCGCGGAGCCGGAGCAGTAGCGCTCCAGGCAGCCTCGCTTGCCGCAGGGGCAGGACCGCCCGCCGGGCACCACCGTGATGTGGCCGAATTCGGGCGCGGTGCCGAAGGAGCCCCGGTACAGCTCGCCGTTGTGCATGAGCGCGCCACCCACCCCGGTGCCAATGGCGAACAGCGCCCACGTGCCGACCCCCTGTGCCACGCCACGGTGGTGTTCCCCGATGGCGGCGGCGTTGGCGTCGTGTTCCACGACGATGGGCAACTTGATGCGGTTTTCCAGTCGGGCGACGACGTCGACGTCCTCCCAGGGCAGGTGGGGCGCGAAACGGACGGTGCGCAGGTCCGGGGCCAGGAAACCCGCGATCGCGAGGCCCACCGCACCGATCTGCGGGTGTCGGGCGCACAGCGTGTCGACGACGCGGACGATGGTGTCCTCCAGCGCCGGGGCTTCGGATGGTGTGGGGAGTTTTTCGAGGTCGACGATCGTGCCTTCGGCGTCGATGACTGCCGCGCGGAGGTTCGTGCCTCCGATGTCCATACCGATCGTCAGCTGTGGGTGTTCAGCTGGTGCTTCCTGGTTGTGCACCGGCAACCTTTCTCGATTCAGGCGTGGAAATACCGGTGCCCCGTAGCACCGGTATTCGCCGTGGTTCTCGCCCCTCGGTTGAGGTTGCGGCGATCGTGTCGCGCGGCTGGCGAGTTGAGGTCTTTATAGAACTTACTTCTTATTGACCGGGGAATTCCAACTGTGGCGGGGTGGTGTGCGCCGCCGTGGCTGCTGGTCACCCCTCAGGACGTACTCCAGTTGCTGGGCGAGAACGCGCCAGTCCCAGGCCTCCGCGACGCGCTCCTGCCCAGCTGCGGCCAGGTTTGCGGCGCGTTCCGGGTCGTTGAGTAGTGCGCTGAGGCAGGAGGCGACGGCGGCGGTGTCACGCCCGTTCACGATCTCGCCGGTGACTCCGTTGATGACGGTCTCGGGTGCTCCCCCACCATCGCCGGCCACGGTGGCCCGGCCGGCGGCTTGTGCTTCGAGGAAGACGATGCCCAGCCCTTCGACGGAGAGCCCACCGCCCTGGGTGCGCACCGGCAGGGCAAAGATGTCCCCGAGGCTGTAGTAGCCCGCAAGATCCTCTGGCTGCACCGGCCCGGTGAAGGTCACGTGCTGGGCGACGTGGAGTGCCTCGGCACGCCGCTGGAGCTTCGTTGCGTAATCGCCAGGGCCGACGATCACGAGGTGGGCATCCGGGACCTCCCGCAGGATCTGCGGCATCGCTGCCACGAGGGTGTCCTGCCCTTTCCTGGGAACGACCCTGCTGACCGCGACGATGACTTTCTTTTCCTCAACGCCCACGCGTCGGCGGAGGCGTTGCCGGACCTGCTCATCCGGGGTGAAGCTTGCGGCATCCACGCCGCCGGGCATGGGTTCCCACGCCACATCGGGGCCGAAAACCCCGGCGATGCGCCCACGCACGTAGCGGGAGACGAAGGTGAGAGTGTCCACGTGCCGGCCGATATAGCGGAGCACGGCACGGGCGCCGGGGAACATGGACCAGCCAACCTCGTGGCCATGGGTGGAGGCCACGACCCGCGTTGCCCCAGCGGAACGGGCGCTGGGAGCCATCGCAGCGAGTGGGGCTGCTGCACCGAACCACACGGTGTCGATGCGGTACTCGCGGATGAGCTGCCGCATGCGGCGGGCGACCTGCGGGGTCGGCAGCATGATCTTCCGGGGCCACCGTACGACGTGGTAGTCGACAGCGGCGTCGAACTCGGCGGCCGCGTCGGCGTCCTGGGTGGAGGCGAAGACCACGATGTTCTCCGCGGGGATCCCGGCGTGGGTGACCAGCGCGTTGAGGTAGTCGCGAATATAGGTCTGGATGCCCCCGAGGGTCGGTGGGAAGTCGTTGGTGACGACGAGAACCCGCGGGGCTGGGACGCCGTTGTTCTGCTGCTCCGGCACGCCGGGTGGGACCTGCTAGTAGCGGACGGCGCCGACGATCGGCATGGAATCGACCGGAACAACCTGGACCGGGATGCCGTAGTCGGAGGCGTGGACGAGCTGGCCGTCGCCAATGTACATGCCCACGTGGGTCGCACCCGGGTAGTAAGCGACGATATCGCCTGGCTGGAGGTCGGAGGTGCTCACGCTCTGGCCGCCGGAGAGCTGGGCCTGGGAGGTGCGCGGGATGGACTTGCCGATCTGCTGATAAGCCCAGACCATCAGGCCGGAGCAGTCGAAGGCGTCCGGACCGGTGGCGCCCCAGCTGTACGGGGCGCCGAGCTTGCTCATCGCCGCGGCGACGGCGCCGGCGTAATTGCCCTTCGCCGCACCCTTGGCGGACTTCTTCAGCTTGCCGAGGAACTCGTCGACGTCGACGTCGATGGGGCCGTTGCGGTCGACCCAGCGGCGGCGGTCCTCCGGGGAGAAGCCATCGACGATGGTCTTGACCTCGGCCTTGAGCCGGTCCAGGTCCTCGGTGCGCTCGTTGAGCTTCTTCTCCTGGTAGCGCAGCTCGTTGAGTCGGTGGTCGGCCTGGGCCTTGGTGCGCAGCGCCTTGGAGCGGGCGGCGTGGGCGTCCTGCTGGTCCTGGGTGACGGCGTCCATGCGGGACTGCGCGTCGCGGGTCAGGGCGGTCAGGTATGCGGAGCGATCCATGGCCGCGGCCGGACCGGATGCGCCGGCGATCGCGGAGACCGGGTCCACGCTCGCGCCACGGTAGGCGGAGCGGGACATCTCGGAGACGGAGGCGCGGGAGGCGTCGACCTTCTTCTGCGTCTTGTCGAGCTGGGCCTTGGCGGCGCGGACGTCGCGGTTGGCCTTGTCCAGGGCCTCGTTCTGCTTGGCGATGCGCCCCTTGGTGGACTCCACGAGGTCGCTGGTGACCGCCGCGGTGCGGGAGATCTTTTCGAGGCGCTTGATCAGGCCGTCGACGTCCTTCGGCGCGGGGCTCTTGAGCAGACGGTCGACGTCAGCCTGGGTGGCGTCGAACTCGCTGAGCTTCTTCTTGTCCTTCTTCGTGTCCGCCTGGTTGGCTCCGTTGTCTCGGGTCGACGCGGCGGGGTCGGCCTGCGCGATTGGCGCGGTCGGCAGGATCGTCGCGGCGGTGAGTACAGCAGCGCAAACACTAGTCCCGAGGGTGAATTTCTGCTTAGACAAGATTTTTTCCAAACCTTTGCTTCGAAGAGCCACAGTGTGGGGGCGGATGTACGGGCCGTTCACGGGGTCGTCACGGCCACAAGCCGGGTTTTCAGGGGGATCGTGCAGCCGTGTTGGCTTGGGCTGAAACCTGCTGCGGCGAACCGAAACCCAGCGGAACAACCAACTTGTGATTATGCCACAGTTGGCTCGCAATGAGTAGCCATTTCGGAGGGCTGAGCTGCAGCGCAGTAACGCCAGGCCTCGTTAGCCCCAAGAGTTAACTGAAGGAAACAAGAAACCCGCCGGAGGCGGCATTCTGGGCCACTCCGGCGGGCAATCGAGCGCCTGAAAGCTTAGAAGCGCACTGCGTTGTTGACCGGCATGTAGTTGAGGTCGTTGACCTGAACCGGGGTGCCGGAGTTGACGGCGTGGACGACCTTGCCCTTGCCGATGTAGATAGCAACGTGGGATGCGCCACCGTAGTAGGAGACGATGTCGCCCGGGCGCAGATCCTTGATGGCGACCGGCTTGCCGCCGCCAGCCTGAGACTGGGAGGTACGCGGGATGTTCTTGCCGACCTGCTTGTAGGCCCAGCTGGTCAGACCGGAGCAGTCGAAGGCGTTCGGGCCAGCGGCACCCCAGGCGTACGGGGCGCCGACCTTGCTCATAGCGTAGTCGGCGATCTTCTGGCCGATGCTGACGTGTGCCTTAGCAGGGGCAGCCTTCTTCGCACCCTTGGTTGGAACCTGAGCCTGCTTAATGAGGCCTGCGTTCACTGCCTGGCGGTGAGCGTTATCGATGTGCGGCTGCACCTGCTTGGCGATGTGGTCCGGCGCCTCGACGGAGAAGTCGGTGTCCGGGACGGTGATCGGCGCGGCGGTGGCGGTGGCCGGAGCCAGGGCTGCGAGGCCTGCGCCTGCTGCTGCGAATGCGACTGCGTTGCGGACGGTGTTGCCCTGCTTACGGTGCTTACCCATAGAAATTCTTGCCTTTCGCTACTCCCCTTGAGAGGAGTTCTTATTCGGTTTCTTTTCTCCGGATGTTTACCGGCGGGGCGGCTGCCCTCTGCTTTAAGATCACGGAAAGATTACGAAACGATCACAAGCCCTGTCCACTGAAACGGCCAAAGTTTGTGAAAATTCTTCTGTTTCCATGCCAACCAAGGGCACCGACCTGGGAACTTCACCCCGCGAACACACAAAAGTTACCAAACCGTAATAACCCCGCTACCTGCGTTCTTGCATTTGCAATACCGCTCGACTGCTGGCGCCAGCACCGCAGGCATAGCGGCGAAGTTCCAGCAATGTGATCTTGCTCACATCTCTTTATATTGGGTGCTTTTTTGGCGCTGGAAACACGGTTTGGAGGGAAGAAAACCGGACATCGAACACCTGCTGCTCAGCCAAAGAACGGGCTTGTCCGGGAGCGCGCCTAGACTCCTTAGCTATGAGCACTCCCCCGGCTAATACTCAACCCGGCTGCAATCGTGATGATGGCTCGTCGGTGAACCCGCGCCCGCGCCTTGAGGCTGCGTTGGCAGCAGCGTTGGAACGCTGTGCGGTGGTGGACCTGGAAACCACCGGGCTGGAGCCTGCCACGGATAGAATCATCGAGATCGCTGTCCTTCCCGTACAGCATGGAAGCATCGTGGGGAGGTTCCACTGCCTCCTCAACCCCGAGTGCAGCATTCCTGCGGAATCCAGCAACATCAACGGGCTTAGAGACGATGATGTCGCCAACTCACCCACTTTTGCCGAGGTCGCTCAGGATCTCCTACCCCAGGTATTGAATAGGACGCTCGTGGGGCACAACGTGAAGTTCGACGTCGGCTTCCTCGCGGCGGAATACGCTCGCCTGGGGCGCGCGGATGCGGCACGGGCTTTGACGGAGCAGTGCCTCCCGCAAGCGTTGTGCACGGCCGCAACCGCTCGAGAGCTCATCCCCCGGGAGGCCGTGGGGCGTTATACGTTGGCGAACCTCGCGGCACACTGTGGGTTGCCCTCCTCCCCTACCCATCGGGCGCAGCAGGACGCGGCCACGACTTTCGATCTCACCCATCGGCTCTACACAATCGCACAAGAGCCCCCACAGCGTTAGTGGGCGCTCACCGCACCCCGCTCAACGCTTCCGCACGCGCAAATCCCTCAGGCAGGAACAGCGGGAAGCTTTAGATAGGGCATAGAGAAAGGGCGGGGCCCACGTTTTTAACGTGGGCCCCGCCCTTAGCCTTTCCCGGCTGCTAGTGGCAGTTGGAACTAGCGCCGGTACTTCTGCGAGCTATGCGCCTCGTGGCGTTTAGTCCTCGTTGCGGGACTCCAGCTCGGCACGGTTGGCCTCCTGGAGACGCTCGAACATCTGCTTGCGCTCCAGCGCGTTGCGGTGCTCGATCTCCTGAGCCTTTTCGGCGATCTCCGGGGAGTCCGGGCTGAACCAGCCACCGCGGCCCGGCTTGCCAGCCGCACCGAGGTCGTTCGGCTGGGTCGGCACGTATGCACCCTGGTACTCCAGCGGGATGGCGTGGCCGTGCTCGTCGACGCCACCAAGCGGCTGGTGGACCTCGATGAACTCGCCGGACGGCAGCTGACGGATGGTACCGGTCTCGATACCGTGCTCCAGGATCTCCCGGTCGCGCCGCTGCAGACCAACGCAGATGCGGTGGGTGACGTAGTACGCGATCGGAGGCAGCACGATCAGGCCGATGCGGCCGACCCAGGTCATCACGTTCAGCGAGATGTCGAAGAAGTGAGCGACGTGGTCGTTACCACCAGAGACGGTCAGCAGTGCGTAGAACACCAGAGCCATGACGCCGAGGCCGGTGCGGACGGGGACGTCGCGCGGACGCTGCAGCAGGTTGTGGTGTGCAGTGTCACCGGTCATCTTCTGCTCGATCCACGGGTAGGCAACCAGCAGCGCGACCAGCAGGCCGAGCAGCAGAGCAACCCAGAAGACAGAGGCGATGGTGTAGTTACCGAGGTACAGCTCCCATGCCGGCATGACACGGGCAGCACCATCAGTCCACAGCATGTAGACGTCCGGCTGGGAACCAGCGGAGACCTGGGACGGGTTGTAGGGGCCGATATTCCAAATACCGTTGATCTGGAAGAGACCAGCCAGCAGTGCCACGAAACCGAAGGTGATCAGGCCGAAGGAAGCAGCCTTGACGCCGAAGACCGGGAGGATTCGGACGCCGACAACGTTGTTCTCAGTGCGACCCGGTCCAGGGAACTGGGTGTGCTTCTGGAACCAGACCAGAGCCAGGTGAGCAGCGATCAGAGCCAGCAGGATGCCCGGGATCAGCAGCACGTGCGCGATGTACAGGCGCGGGATGATGATGTCGCCCGGGAAGTCACCGGCGAACATGATCCAGTGCATCCAGGTGCCGATGATCGGCAGGGAGATCACGATTGCAGACATGATTCGCAGACCCACACCGGAGAGCAGGTCGTCCGGCAGGGAGTAGCCCATGAAGCCCTCGGCGATCGACAGCAGCAGAAGCAGGCAGCCGATAACCCAGTTGGCCTCACGTGGCTTGCGGAATGCACCCGTGAAGAAGATACGCATCATGTGAACCATGATGGAAACGGAGAACAGCAGGGCTGCCCAGTGGTGGACCTGGCGAATGAACAGGCCACCACGCACCTCGAAGGTGATATCGAGGGCCGTGTGGTAAGCGGCGGACATCTCCACACCGTTGAGCGGTGCGTAGACGCCGTCGTAAATGACCTTCGACATGGATGGGTCGAAGAACAGGGTCAGGTAGACACCCGACAGGATCAGAATGATGAAGGAGTAGAGCGCGATCTCACCGAGCATGAAGGACCAGTGAGTCGGGAACACCTTGTTGATCTGCGGGCGGATTACCCCAGATGCGGTGTAGCGCTCATCGATGTTGTTTGCGGCCTGCGCGAGGCGGCCTTGTTGCTTAGTGGTCATGACCTACGCTCCCAGAATGCCGGGCCAACAGGCTCAATGAAGTTGCCCTTGGCGATGAGGTACCCTTCCTCGTCCACCGTGATCGGCAGCTCTGGCAGTGCACGTGCGGCTGGGCCGAAGACCGGCTTGCCGTACTGCAGCGCGTCGAACTGGGACTGGTGGCACGGGCAAAGAATACGGTTGGTCTGCTGCTCGTACAGGGACGTCGGGCAACCAATGTGCGTACAGATCTTGGAGAACGCAATGTAGTCGCCGTAGTGGAAGTCCTCCTGGCCGGCACGCTGGACAGCACGCAGAGCATCCTCGTGGCGCAGGCGGATCAGCATGACCGCGTTGCGGGAACCGTGGATGGAGTGCATGTGGTCCTCGTAGACCTCAGCCTTGGAGTCGTACTTGTCGCCGTCGTTGACCATGCTTTCGGTCATCGGGAAGACGGTCTCCATGGCACCAGCGTCCAGGTCCTCCGGACGGACGCGGACCAGGCGGGAGATGCCCTGGGTGCTCCAGTGGCCGTCGTGGTTCTCAGCCACGGCGCCGGTGTCGCGAGCCAGGTACAGCTTCTCGCCCTGCTCGTGCAGGGTCCAGCCGGTGGTCCACAGGGTGCCGTCGCCGGCGATGCCCATTGCGCCGCGCTTCCACGGGTTCTTCACGATGCCACCCATTGGGAGGATGATCGCGAGACCAGCGAGTGCAGCACCACCTGCGGCCAGGCCGGCGATCACCGGGCGGCGGCCGAGGGTGGAGGTCTTCCAGGAGTCGTTCAGGAGGGCCACGAGGGTGCGGCGATCGACCTCGTCAGACGGGCCGTCGTGGCGAGTCTGAACGGAGATCTCCTCCGGAATGAAGCTCTTGGTGTAAGCCGCAACACCCATGCCCAGCAGGGTGATGGACAGACCAGAGGTGATACCCAGCAGCGGGGTGTAGAAGGTGTACCACCACAGGCCCTCTTCATCCATGTGCTTGTACTCCCACGGCCAGAAGAGGTAGATGGCAACGAATGCCAGGCCGAGGACGATGGAGAGGATCAGGTAGGTGGCAACCCGACGGGAGGCACGCTTCTCAGCCGGATCGTTCTCGATCGGGAAGCGTTCCTTACGGTAAGCGACGGTCACGCCGTCCAGCTCGGTGCCGAGGCGAGCGAGGTCTTCCTCGCTCATCTGTGCCAGCTCGGCATCAGTGTACTTATTCTTCAATTCGCTCATGACCGGGTTCCAATCCACATCGCGAAGGCGATCATCACGATGATGCCTCCGAACCACATCAGCATGCCCTCGCTAACGGGACCCAGACCGCCGAGGCCGTAGCCACCCGGGTTCGGGGTTTCCTTAGCGTTCTTCACGAAGGCGATGATGTCCTTCTTCTCGTCAGCGGTCAGCTGGCGATCAGAGAACTTCGGCATGTTCTGCGGGCCAGTCAGCATGGCCTGGTAGATTTCCTGCTCGTTCGCGTGATCCAGGGTCGGAGCGAACTTACCGGAGGACAGTGCGCCACCACGGCCAGTGAAGTTGTGGCAGGAGGCACAGTTCAGACGGAAGAGGTCGGAACCGCGTGCCACGTCGGCCGGGTTGATCTCACCGTCGGTGGTGCTCTTACCACGGAGGGACTCCATGGCGATGGAGCCGTCCTCGTTGCGGACGATGCCCGGGCCGCCACCGTTGGCGTTGACGTATGCCGCCAGAGCCAGGGTCTGCTGCTCGGAGTAACGCGGCTGCTTACGCTTTGCCTGCGCCTCGTTGCGCAGCATCGGCATGCGGCCGGAGTGGACCTGGAAGTACACGGAGCCCTCGCCGACACCGATCAGCGAAGGACCACGACCCTCCTGGCCCTGGAGGTTGGCACCGTGGCAGGTGATACATGCCACTTCGTAAATTTCCTTACCCTGCTGGACCAGTGCGGTCTCGTCCTGCTGTGCCGTAGCAGTGTTCGGGTCCGGAGTGAGGGCATTAGCCAGGAATCCCGCGCCGGTCAGTCCGACGACGAGAGCGAATGCCCCGGCAAGCACCTTGCGGAGCTTGCGGCGCCGCCGTGCGGCCCCTGGGGAACGCTGCGCACCGGTTGCTGCACCAGCGCTCGCGTTGTTGTTAGAGGTATCCATCTTGTTCCCTTTAACTCGTCAATGGAATTGCGATGGGCTGTCGGCCAACCTGAGTTGGCGCTAACGGCCTATTGAACGAAGTAAATCGTGATCCACAGGCCGATCCAGACAACGTCGACGAAGTGCCAGTAGTAGGACACGACGACGGCAGCGGTTGCCTGTGCCGGGGTGAACTTGGACTTGAACGTCCTGAGCAACACAACGAGGAACGCAATCACACCGGCCAGCACGTGTGCGCCGTGGAAACCGGTCGTGATGAAGAACACCGAGCCGTAAACGGAGCCCGGGATCGTGGTTCCAGTCTCGACGAAGTGGAAGTACTCGTATCCCTGACCGATAAGGAACACGGTTCCCAGCAACGCCGACAGTGCGTACCAACGACGAAGAGCGAAGACATCCCCCCTCTCAGCCGCGAACACGCCGAACTGCGCAGTCACGGACGAGGAGATCAGGATGATCGTAATCGTCGCCGCGAAAGGCACGTTCAGCTCGGTTGGCTCGGATGGCCAATTGCCTCCCGAGTTGGCCTTGGACACGAAGTACATCGCGAACAGGCCAGCAAAAAACATCAATTCTTGAGACAGGAACACGATCGTGCCGACGCTGACCATGTTCGGTCGG
The DNA here is from genome assembly GCF_030217065.1 of Corynebacterium sp. UMB4614. NCBI lineage: Bacteria > Bacillati > Actinomycetota > Actinomycetes > Mycobacteriales > Corynebacteriaceae > Corynebacterium > Corynebacterium sp. UMB4614. The sequence goes on along the minus strand of NZ_JASONC010000001.1, from coordinate 96,260 downwards.
TTCAGCGTCGCAACACGATGTGGTGCTGCCATACCTGGGTTTTCAACTGCGCTTGTCACGTGTCTAAGTATGGCTGTTTTCTGGCAGATAGTCGATTCCCCACGCGTGAAAGCTCAAAGCGGACTGGAAAACAGCAGGTCAAACCTTGGACAAACCTGCCAGTATCCCCCCTTTGGGGGATAGTCGGAACTTTTTGGAACCGCTATCCGACGCACCACATCGTGCCAGGTCAGCGCATAAGCGGACCCGGTTTTCCGCCGTACTGACACCCGATTTTGTTCACAGGATTCAGCCAGCAAGGCACCACCCCCTCCCCCACTTCAGGCCCGAACCCCGACCCCGAAGCGCCCCCGCATCTCACCTTTACCCCCGCAGAATTCGCCGAGATTCGGTTCGCAGTGGTGATCCACGCCACCCGCTCACAGGCAACACTAACCTCCGCCGTATTATTTAAAGAAACAGCTTTGGAAGGGAGCCAACAGGTGGCAACAGAGTCAACCGATCACAGCACATTCACCTCTACCGCTCATGCACTTGGTGCCGAGCAGCTTCCGGAGTCCTACTTCACCTGGCCGGGCCTACTGGACCGCCTGGGTCGCCGCGAAGAGCTCAGCGAGTCCCAGACCGCTTGGGCGATGAACGAGATCATGGCTGGACGCGCCAGCGACGTCTTGATCTCCGCCTTTGCCTTTGGTCTTCGGGTTAAGGGCATCACCGCCGCGGAGCTCGCCGCTGCAGCAGAGGCCATGCGCTCTTTCGCGACCCCGGTGGACTTCTCGGGCGTGGACAAGATCGTGGACATCGTCGGAACCGGCGGCGATGGCCGCAACACCGTAAACATCTCCACGATGGCGTCCTTCGTCGTCGCGGGCACCGGAACGAACGTTGTTAAGCACGGTAACCGCAAGGCGTCCTCCCAATGTGGAGGCGCAGACATGCTCGAGGCGCTCGGTGTGGACATCGAGCGCTCCCCCGAGGCCGTAGCGGAGGACCTCAAGGAGACGCACTTCGCGTTCCTGTTCTCGAAGGCCTACCACCCGGCCATGCGTTTCGCGGGCCCAGTGCGTAGCGAGCTGAAGGTTCCGACCGTCTTCAACCTGCTCGGCCCCATGACCAACCCGGCAAAGCCCGGTTATGGCCTCATCGGCTGTGCGTTCAAGGATCTCATGCCGATCATCGGCGGAGCATTCGCCCACCAGGGCAGCCGCGTGCTCGTCGTTCGCGGTATGGACGGCATGGACGAGATCAGCGTGTGCGCCCCAACCGACGTGGTCACGGTGGATGCCAACGGCCAGACCGGCGAGGAGATCATCAATCCGCGTTCCCTGGGCCTCGACTTCTACGAGGAGGACGCCCTGCGCGGCGGGGATGCCGAGTACAACGCCGAGATCGCCCGCAAGCTCTTCCGTGGCGAGCTCGAGGGCGCGATTAAGGACGCCGTCCTGCTCAACGGCGCCGCAGCGCTGGCCACCGTCGAGGGTTGGGAGGAAGACGGCCTGCAGGCCACGCTGAAGCGGAACATCGACCGCGCCCGCGAGAGCCTGGAGTCCGGCGCAGCCCTAGAGAAGATGGAGGCGATGATCGCCCGCTAGGGCCGCACCACTGCCCCATCAGGCCCCTCGGTAAAGGTTTAAAGCCTGACCGAGGGGCCTTTTGCGTTGCTTTTCAACCGAAGTACTCCGCTGCCGTTGATTACTGAACCGCGCGCACGCCTGTCCCTCAACCCGCCCCCCGCTAGCCCAACCAGATGACCCCCCAGCGCGGTTGCAGATGCGATGGCCCGCAGGCTGACAGCGAGATATTGGCGAACAGGGTCCAGAAATACGGAACGCGGCCGGGTTCCCGTCGAGGGATCCCGGCCGCGGCCTTAAAGCGTGTGAACGCTTAAGCGTTTAGTGGTCGTCGCGAGCGACACCGTACTGGAGGTTCATCATGACAGAGCCCCAGATCAGGAAGATTGCGCCGGCTACGATCAGCCAGAAGTGCCAGAAGGCCAGACCGTAAGCGACCAGCATCACGGCGATGGTCAGCTGCAGCGGCCAGATGGAGCCAGCGGAGAAGAAGCCCAGCACGCCAGCGCCGTCCTCAATCTCAGCCATCTCCCAGTCGGAAGGACCGATGTCGGTCTTGTTGTCGGTCAGGTGCAGGTACACAGCCAGCATCAGGGACAGCAGCAGGGCCAGGGTCAGGCCGGTGACACCAGCCCACTCGGTGCCCATCACACGGTTGGTCTCGACCAGGTGCTTGGTGCCCAGGATGTAGACCACGTCCATGACGAAGAAGAACAGGGCGAGGCCGTAGAAAAGCTTTGCTCCGGAAGTCATCTTTTCCTCTTTCTCTAGTTAGGAACTCGCGCGGTGCCCTTAGGCAGCGTTGCGGTCCGTCATGTTTTCGCCGGCTTCACGGGTGCCCGTGCGGTCGGAAACGAATGGGTGGGTAGAGGTGGAGTACGGAGCTTCACCGATGGACTTCAGAGCCTCGGAGTTCGGAGCCTCCGGGTTGTCCTGACGGAACTTGATGTAGTCCGCGAACTTCTCCGGGGAGACGACGCGCAGCTCGAAGTTCATCATGGAGTGGTAGGTACCGCACATCTCGGCACAGCGACCGACGAATGCTCCCTCTTCCTTGATCTCGGAGATCTGGAAGCGACGCTCAGACTGGTTTGCCTCCGGGTGCGGGAACACGTCGCGCTTGAAGAGGAACTCTGGGATCCAGAAGGAGTGGGCAACGTCCGCGGAGGCGAGGTTGAACTCGATTGCGGTGTTGGACGGAACAACCAGGACCGGAACCTCGTCGGTGGAGCCGACGGTCTCGATCTTGTTGAAGTTCAGGTAGCTGTAGTCTTCCTTCGAGCGGCCGTGGATCGGGCCGACACCGTGGTTGGTGTTGGAGCGGATCTCGTACTTGGAGTCCTCAGCGCGCTGCTGAGCCTCCTTGTCGACGCCCTCGTAGTCCTGGCCGCCCAGCAGCTCGCCGTTGATCTCGCCGTAGCCGAACTTCCAGTTCCACTGGTAGCCGGTGACGTCGACCTTGACCTTCGGGTCCTTATCCAGGGCGGTAACGCTGTCCTGGGTCTGGACGTTGAAGAAGAACAGGACCATGACGATCAGGACCGGGAGGGTGGTGAGCACCAGCTCGAGCGGGACGTTGTAGCCCGTCTGACGTGGGAATTCCTCGTTGTCGCCACGGCGGGAGCGAGCCTTGCTGGAGTAGCGACCCATAACGAAGAACATCAGGGCCCACATGATGATACCGATGATCCAGGCGGCCACCCAGACCCAGACCCAGTAGTTGCCCATCTGCTCAGCCTCCGGGGTGATACCCATCGGCCAGCCCATGCGGAGAGCATGGAAAAAGCCGTTCTCCGGGGGCGCGACGTTACAACCAGCAAGGGCGAGGCCGGACAGGCCGAGCGTCCCTGCCATAGCAATACGGCGAGTCATACCGTGCACTTTTCGCTGTTCCACGCGATTATGCCTTCCTCGTTCACACGTTCATAGCCTTGGGTTTTTCGGCGTTATCGCTCGTGGTGAGCGCACGCTTGTTGCGCCCAAGACTGCTTCACTAGAGAACTTTAGACCATATACAGCGAATTGCCACTATTCGTTGCGGTGGGTGCCACATTTTGGGGGTTCCCTGTGAGCCCCTCCCCCCGTCCGGGGCAACTTGCCCGTTTTCTGCCCCGCGCGCCAGCTAGGACGAGCGCCCCCGAGCGCGTAGTTTGTAGTCTAACCGACCTGGCTCGCGGCCACCTCTGTTCCGCGCGTCAGTTTATATAGTCCCCGATGATTCAGGAGTAGTAAAGCACCCTATGTGTGGCCTACTTGGTTTACTGTCCGCCGACGGCACTGCCAACACGTTCAGCGACCCGGTCGCTGAAGCGCTGCCGTGCATGCGTCACCGTGGTCCGGATGATAGCGGCACCTGGAACGACGACGATGTGGTCTTCGGCTTCAACCGCCTGTCCATCATCGACCTGGAGCACTCCCACCAGCCGCTGCAGTGGGGGCCGGCGGATCAGCCGAACCGCTACTCCATGACCTTCAACGGCGAGATCTACAACTACGTCGAACTGCGCGAGCAACTCCAGGAATTGGGTTACTCCTTTAATACCGGCGGCGACGGCGAGCCGATCGTCGTTGGTTTCCACCACTGGGGTGCCGATGTGGTCAACCACCTGCGTGGCATGTTCGGCATCGCGATCTGGGATTCGGTGGAGCGCCGCCTGTTCCTCGCTCGCGATCCGTTCGGCATCAAGCCGATGTACCTGGCATCGACGGACAAGGCGACGGTCTTCTCTTCCGAGAAGAAGTGCATCCTTTCCCTTGCGGACGCCATCGGCCTGAACCTCGATCTGGATCCCCGGGCTATTGCTCACTACACCGATCTGCAGTACGTCCCTGAGCCGGAGAGCCTGCACAAGAACATCTTCCGTCTGGAGTCCGGTTCGCGTGCGTTCGTCACTCCCCCGGCGGAGGGCGCGAAGGGCGGCTGCACCATCGAGGAGGAGCGTTACTTCGAGCCGAAATTCCCGGTGGCTAAGGTACCGGCGGGCGGCGAGGACGCCCTCTTCCAGCGCATCGCCGAAGCGCTGGAGGATTCCGTGGCCAAGCACATGCGCGCGGACGTCACGGTGGGTTCCTTCCTTTCGGGCGGCATCGACTCCACGGCTATCGCCACCCTGGCGAAGCGCCACAACCCGGACCTGCTGACCTTCACCACGGGTTTCCAGCGCGAGGGCTACTCCGAGGTTGATGTGGCCGCGGAGTCCGCTGCGGCGATCGGCGCGGAGCACATCGTCAAGGTGGTCAGCCCGGAGGAATTCGCCGACGCGGTGCCGAAGATCATGTGGTACCTGGACGACCCGGTTGCCGACCCGGCGCTGGTGCCGCTGTACTTTGTGGCAGCCGAAGCCCGCAAGCACGTGAAGGTCGTGCTCTCCGGCGAGGGCGCGGACGAGCTCTTCGGTGGCTACACCATTTATAAGGAGCCTTTGAGCCTCGCCCCATTCGAGAAGATTCCTGGCCCTATTAATAAGGTGTTGGCGAAGCTGGGCGACGCACTGCCAGACGGCGTGCGCGGTAAGTCGCTGCTGCAGCGCGGCACGATGTCCATGGAGGAGCGCTACTACGGCAACGCCCGCTCCTTCAACTACGAGCAGCTGGAGCGCGTCCTGCGCGAGGTCCGCCCCGAGTGGGATCACCGGGAGGTCACCGCCCCGATCTACGCGAAGTCGAGGGACATGGATCCGGTGGCCCGCATGCAGCACCTGGATCTGTTCACCTGGCTGCGCGGGGACATTCTGGTCAAGGCAGACAAGATCACGATGGCGAACTCCCTGGAGCTGCGCGTTCCGTTCCTGGACAAGGTCGTTTTCGACGTCGCGGAGACCCTCCCGATCGACATGAAGATCTCCCACGGGACGACGAAGTACGCGCTGCGTAAGGCGATGGAGCGCATCGTTCCGGAGCACGTGCTCAACCGCAAGAAGCTGGGCTTCCCCGTGCCGATCCGCCACTGGATGGCCGGCGACGAGCTCTACGGCTGGGCGAAGAAGCACATCGAGGATTCCCAGACGGATCACATCTTCAACAAGGCCGAGGTGCTGGCGATGCTCGAGGAGCACCGGACGGCGATGAACTCCGGTTCCGGCCCGGATCACTCCCGCCGCCTATGGACGGTGCTGGCGTTCATGATCTGGCATGGCATCTTCGTGGAGAAGCGCATCGACCCGGGCATCAGCGAGCAGGACTACCCGGTGAAGCTCTAAGCGCGCTGTGTTCCGGGGAATCCGGAGCCTAGGCCTATTTCCCCGGCCCTAGAGCCCCTCCCCGGCGCCAGCGGCTGCTTCCCCAGCGCATAGGTCCAGCCCTTCGGCCAAACCCTGGGCTCCCTGCCCCGCTGGCCCTCTAAATTATCCACCCCAACAGAAAACGCCGCGGCACCCACTCATCGTGGGGCCGCGGCGTTTCGCCGTCTTCCCTTTTTCGCTACCCCGCAATTGCGGGGCCCAGGGGCCTTCTTCGGCTTAGGAGAAGGAGTCGCCGCAGGCGCAGGAGCCGGAAGCGTTCGGGTTGTCGATCGTAAAGCCCTGGGACTCGATGGTGTCCGCGAAGTCGATCTTCGCGCCCATCAGGTACGGGGCGGACATGCGGTCGACGACCAGGTTCACGCCCTCGTACTCGTCCTTCAGGTCACCGTCCAGGGAGCGGTCATCGAAGAACAGCTGGTAACGCAGGCCAGCGCAGCCACCTGGCTGGACCGCGATGCGCAGTGCCAGGTCGTCGCGACCCTCCTGGGCCAGCAGGGAGCTTGCCTTGGCCACAGCGGCGTCGGTCAGCTCAACACCCGTGACCTTCTCTGGGGCAGTCATATTTCCTCCTCAATAAGGATGGTTTCGATGCTCGTTTAGGTTACTCGCGAAGCGGTGCGAATTCCACAAGCTCGCGCTCCGTCCTCCCGTACAACGAACGTTGCCGCGAAACTATTCCATCCTTTTGATAGCCCCCTGATTCTGCTCTAGCCTAAGAGGCGTGAAAAAGTCGCGTAAGAAGAGCACATCCACCTCCGCTGCCGCCAGCACCGCCGCAGCATCCGCCGAGGCCACCCCAGAGGCTGGGGACAAGCAGCCTGCCAACAAGGCCTTCACCCCGCCGAAGGGTCGGCCGACCCCGAAGCGTAACGAGCAGGAGCGCCAGGCCGGCGTGCGCCGCGGCCCCTACCAGGGTCCAGAGACCCCGGCCGAGGCCCGCAAGCGCCGTAAGGAGCTCAAGGCCTCCATGTCCAAGGAGGAGTACAAGGAGCTCAAGGCCAAGGAGCGTCGGGAGCGCGAGGCCGAGCGCCGCCACATTAACGAGCGCATGATGGCCGGCGACGAGCGCTACCTCATGGACCGCGATAAGGGTCCGGAGCGTCGCTTCGTTCGCGACTGGGTGGATTCGCACCGCTACCTCGGCAACTACTTCATGCCGATCGCGCTGGTCGTGGTCGTGATCATGGTGATCGGCCTGCGCAACCCGATGCTGGCGAACACCGCCTCCCTGGTGATGTTCGGCATCCTGATCCTCATGGTCATCGAGGGCATCATCCTTGGCCGCAAGGTCAACCGCCTGGTGCGCGAGAAGTACCCGGACACCACGCTGGGTAAGTTCGGGCTGGGTATGTACGCCTTCGGCCGCGCGACGATGATCCGCAAGATGCGTAACCCTGCCCCGCAGGTAGAGATCGGCGAGGACGTTCGCTAAATGGCAGTGGACTTCACGGCCGTGGAAGCAGTCGATCCGACGCGCGTTGCTGAGGCGACCCGCCGGCTGGAGGCGACGACGATGGCTGCCGGTGGCGGCCGTGCGAGCTTGGGGGAGCTCGCCGCCTGGGGTGGCTGGTTGGCGGCCTGCCAGAGCCGGGAGCTGCCCGCCGCGCTGGAGCGCGTGACCTTGGCGGTCGTCGCGGGTGGGTCTTCAACGACGCCCAGCGTGTCCGTTCTCCCCGAGGACTCCCTTTCTCAGGTGGGCGAGCTGTATTCCTCGGGTCGCTCCCCCGTCGCCGCCGCTGCGGTGGCCCAGGATGTTCGGGTAGAGTTTATCGACGCCAACGCCGCGGCCACCGATCAGCTTTCCACCGAGCAGGCCTCCCCTGGGGCGGAGCCCGGCATCGAGGAGTGGCTAGCGGCCGGTGCGGCCTTCGCCGATGCGGAGGCCGATAAGGGCACGGAGCTGCTGCTGTTCGGCGACTTCGGCCCGGGCACCACGACCGCGGCCGCGACGATCATCGGCGCGATCTGCGGGATAGAGCCGGTCAAGGTCATCGGTTGGGGTTCCGGCATTGATGACCAGGGCTGGCGGCGCAAGGTAGCCCAGATTCGCGACGGCATGTTCGCGGTGCGGGATGTGCGCACCGAGCCCCGCGAGATCCTCGCCCGGGCGGCCGCGCCGCATATCGCGGTGCTGACCGGGATGCTCGCGCAGGCCGCGATCCGGCGCACGCCGGTGATCTTCGATGGTGCGGGCTGCGCGGCGGCCGCGCTGTGCGCGCAGATGCTGGCTCCCACCGCTCGCGACTGGTGGCAGCCTGCCTCCCCCGGCACGGAGCCGGCGATCGTGCCGGCGCTCGGCGCCTTGGGCTTAAGCCCAATCCTGCCGACCGGGATCGGCCTGGGTCAGGGAGCGGGTACGCTGCTGGCGCTGCCGCACTTGCGCCTGGCCACACAGTTCGCCGAGGGCGAGGCATAAGACCGCACTCCCCTGATCAGCGCCCTGCCTAGCAACGCTTAAGGCCTCGGTGCCACCGAAAGTGAACTAGCCCCCGAAAGTTGGGCTTTTAACCCTAGGCGGTTAGGAGCTCAAGGGCCTGAGTCCGATATTGCATCGGGGTCAGGCCCTTAAAGTCGATGTTGGATGCGTGCGGTGTTGTGCCACTTACCGGCTCTTCTCGATTTAGAGTGCGTTGATCCGGTCCTGTAGCTGCCCTGAAACCAGTCCCGTCCCGCCGCGCCACCGGCATAGAATTGCGGCATGGGCAAGAAGAAGACGCCGATGACGGCCCTTGAGGTCCGCATCATCCGCGCCGATGAACGCTCGACGTGGCGTGATTCGGCGCTGCTGTCTCGCCAGTCTTTCCCCGCCACCGGCAGCTTCGACCTCGAGGGCAACGCGTTCGGGCTGCTCATGGTGCACAACGACGACATCGTCGCCCCCGGCGAGGGCTTCGACATGCACCAGCACAACGACGTCGAGCTGGTCACCTGGATCATGACCGGCCGCCTGCGCCACCGCGACGATGGCGGTATGGAGGGCAGCGCGGCCGGCACCGCGTCGATCCTGACGCCGGGCATGGCCCAGCGGGTCAGCGCCGGACGCAGGATCCGCCACTCCGAGCTCAACGCCTCCGGCTACCTCGACGGCAAGAAGTTGCGCGTCATCCAGGCGTGGCTGCCGTCGGACGAGATCGGTGCCGCCCCTACCCACGACGAAACCGACCTCAACGACGAGCTCACCGCCGGCACGCTGATCCCCGTCGCCTCCGGCACTCCGGGCATGGCGCCGCTGACCATCGGCACCTCCGGCGCGACGCTGTGGGCCGGTCGATAACATGGCGGGGCCTCGTGTCCGCGCGTACCGTCGGCGATGATGACTGACATTAACCAGACGCCTTCCACGCCCAACTCCCCCGACTCGCCGTTCCGTTTCGCCGTCGTCGGAGTCGGCCAGATCTCGCAGCAGGCCTTCATCCCGGCTCTGCGCAGCCTCCCCGATGCGGTGGTCGCCGCCGTGGTGACCAGCTCCGACGCCAAGGCGGAGGCCGTCGCCAAGCGAACGGGTGCCGGAGCCGGACCCGACGATGACCCCGCGGCGACCGGCCGGGCGACCGCCGACGACGTGGCGGTGTACGACTACGACGAATTCCCCGAGCTGCTGAAGCGCGGCGACATCGACGGTATCTACGTGGCCACGCCGGTCTTCCGCCACCGCGAGTTCGCAGAGCCCGCGCTCGACGCCGGCATCCCGGTGCTTTTGGAGAAGCCGATGGCCGATTCCGTGGAGGATTGCGAGGCGATGATCGCGGCCTCGCAGCGCTCCGGCGCGACCTTGATGGTCGCCTACCGCATGCACCAGGACGCCTACCTGGTGGAGCTGGCGGACATGGTCGACCGCGGCGTCATCGGCGAGACCCGCACGTTCACCTCGACGTTCGCGCACGACATCGAGGAGGCCAACCACCGCGGCCACTCCGGTTTCTGGGGCGGCCCCGTCCCCGACTTCGGCGCCTATCCCCTGAATCTGGTGCGTCATCTGTTCCGCGCTGAGCCGACGCACGTGCACGCCACCGGCGTGAGCTCGCGCGACCGCGACTTCGATTTCCAGGACGGCGTCGGCGTGACGCTGCGCTTCCCCGGTGCCCGCGTCGCGCAGTACACGCTCAGCTACAACGCCGCGGACCTGGACACGTTCCAGCTGGTGGGGTCGAAGGGCACCATCACGTCGAACTCCTGTTATGGCTTCGCGCCGGAGCCGCCGCGAAATTGGACGCTGACCACGCCGCAGGGCACGAAGACCCATGAGGCCACCTCCGTCGACCAGTTCGCCGGCGAGACCCGCTACTTCATCGACTGCGTCCGCGCCGGCGTGCGCCCCGAGCCCGATGGCCGGGAGGGGCTCGCCGACGTGCGCATATTCGCCGCCATCGAGGAGTCGCTGCGCCTGGGCCGCGAGGTCATTCTGCCGCCGCACCAATTCGGCCCCGGCCTGAGCCGAGATCAGATCCGCTCGATCCCGCCGCGCCCGGCCGGGGAGATCCCGGAGGACGACGAGCTCGTCGACCAGACTCCGCAGGACCGCTGACCGGGGCATTTCTCGAACCAACTCCCCCCTTCCGGGCCGTCGCAAAGCAGCTTTGCGACGGCCCGATCTGGCTTTTCATCCCTTCTCGACAAGTAATTAAGGTTAGCCTAAGCTCGTTCCTGATACTCAGTACTTCATATTCGGATTATTGGCGGCCACGTTCCGACGACACCGCCACCACCGACACTCGACGAAGGAGTCACGCATGACCGCCCGCGACAGGGATTTCGATCAACTCCAGGGACATTGGCTGTTGGCCAGGCTCGGAAAGAAGGTGCTGCGCCCCGGCGGCCGGAAGATGACGGAGTGGATCCTCGACCAGTCCCGCCTCACCGATGCCCGAGTCGTCGAACTGGCCCCGGGCCTGGGCGTCACGGCGGCGGAGATCCTAAAGCGACGGCCGTCCGGATACGTCGGAGTCGACGAAGACGAAGCCGCCGTGCAGACCACAGCCAAGGTCGTGAGCGGCCAGGGTCGCGTAGTGAAGGGCAAGGCCCAGTCGACGGACCTCGACGACGATTCAGCGGATGCCGTCATCGGCGAAGCGATGCTCACCATGCAGGGAGTCAAGGGCAAGAATGCCATCCTCGACGAGGTCCGCCGCATCCTCGTGCCCGGTGGCCGGTACGCGATCCACGAACTCGCACTGACCCCCGACGACCTCCCGACGTCGACGAAGGACGAGATCCGGGTCGCCATGTCGAAGGCGATTCGCGTCAATGCCCGTCCACTCACCCCCGCCGAATGGCGGCAGCTGCTCGAGGATCACGGCTTCGAGGTCGAACAGGTCCGCATCGGCGAGATGGGCCTACTCAAGCCGAGCCAGATGCTCGAGGACGAGGGCCCTGCCGGGGTCGCGCGGATCGTGGGCAACGCGATCAGGCAGCCGGCGGCGCGCCGACGGGTCCTGGGCATGCGCAGCACATTCGCCAAACACGACGACTCTCTCGCCTCGATCGGCATCGTGGCCCGTCTGCGCGACACCGCCGATGCCTTCGATGCGACGGGCGCCGATTCCAACGCTCCCGGCCCCGGGCGCGAAGCATCGTCCGCCGCCCGACGCGAGCCCGAGATCGAATTCCTCGACGCCGACCAGAAAGCTGAACTGACCGCCGAGCCGGAAGCCCTGAGCCTTCATGACATCGCCACCGCCGCACCAGCTGCAGAGGGCGGCGACGGCCCGGCCGTGAAACGACTGCAAACGGCCGACGGCGTCAACATCATCGCCATGCGCTTCCGTTCCGGACAGACATTGCCCGATCACCGCGCTGCACACCCGATCATGGTGCAATGCATCGAGGGCCAAGTGCGCTTCACCGTCGGCGACCGCACCGAGGTCCTCACGCCGGGGACCGTCGCGTACCTGCCCGCCATGGTCCCGCACCGGGTCGACGCGGACGAGGACTCCGTGTTCCTGCTGTCGATGCTGACCTGATCCGCCGGCCACGCCACCGGAGGTGATCGCCCGCGGCGATTCCGTCATCGCGACGGACCTGCATGACACGGCGAACGAGGACGTCATCAAGCTCGGCGAAACGTGCACCTACCGCAAGCTGGACGTGACCTCCGACGCCGACCGGGAAGCCGCGGCCGAGGCCATCGGCGCGGTGGATGTGCTCGTGCTCAACGCGGGCATCGCGGTCGGCGGGGCGATCGAGAACGTCACCATGGACACGTGGCACCGCGCGCTGGACATCAATCTGGCTCTTCGCGTTTGGGAGCGTGTAGCTGAGCCCACTAACTGCTCGCGCTAATCTTCGCTTGGCTAGCTTCGTGCTCTCAACGGAAACTGCTCCTCACTAGTTGGTAGCTGATAACTCAGGCCAACTAATGGGGAGCAGTTCATTTATTTAGGAGAGTTTTTTCGATTCACGATTCGCTTAATCGCGACAAATAGCAGGTTCAAAGGGATGCAAAGTAGCGCCACTCCCACAAAGGCAAAAACAACCCCAATTCCTTCTTGGGATGTTACACCAAAAGATGCATCGAACGCGAAAGCTGCGCCAAAACCTGAGCCCGTAAGAAGAGATATAATGAGAGTTCCCCTGACAGACCCAGAGTTAACATATGCAATTATACCCGAACCGAGTATCAGGGAAATTCCACAACCAATAATCTGCCATTTAGGGAATTGGTTAGGCGCGCCATATAGAAAAAAATCTCCAATGCTTGATCTCGGAGACCATGAAAGCCAGAATGCAGCTGACAGAAGCCCAACAAGAAAAGACGCAACGGGAGCTCTACGTGGAAGTCGTGAATTATGGCAGTTTTCAGGAACATGCCTGTTTATCAAAATGTAAACTACTACGGTGGGGATCAGCACCAGGATAAAGATGACCCAAAGAAACTGCGCAAGGTGAAAATTTCCATTCAGCATTGCGTCTCCAATCAAAGATTATCGCTGTGAGCTCCTGTAACAATAACCCAGTAGGTATCTCTGAAATCTCTGCATCCGTACCGTCTTGGGTCTGGACCACTATAAACATTTGTGCAGATAGTTTCCATGTCGCGCCAGAGTTTGTACCACTTACTGCTCGCGCTGATCTTCGCTCAGCGAACTTCGTGCTCTCAACGAAAAACTGCTCCTCACTAATCGGTAGCTGATAAATCAGGCCAACTAATGGGGAGCAGTTCAACGATGGTAGCCCGGGGCCGTGAAGTTTCGCTCCACACCACCGCGCTCGAAGCGCGTTACGGAGCTAGGGCGTTATTGCAGGCGCGCTACTGCAGGTCCTCAGCCGGAACCAGGGTATGCAGCCAACCGTGCTTATCCTCCACGGCACCGCGCTGGATGCCCGTGAGGTGGTCGCGCAACCGCATGGTGACCTCGCCGGTCTGAGCACCGTTGATGTCGTACGCACCGCCGGCGTATTTCACGGAGCCCACCGGGGTGACCACGGCCGCGGTGCCGCAGGCCAGCACCTCGGAGAGCATGCCGGAGTTCGCGGCCTGCTCCCACTCCTCGATGGAGATACGGCGCTCGTTGACGTTGTAGCCCAGGTCCCGGGCGACCTGGATCAGGGAGTCGCGGGTCACGCCCGGCAGCAGGGAGCCGGAGAGCTCCGGGGTGATGACCTCGGCGTTCTCCCCCTCGCCGAAGACGAACATGAGGTTCATGCCGCCCATCTCCTCGACCCACTTGCGCTCAACGGCGTCCAGCCATACGACCTGGTCGCAGCCCTGCTCGGCGGCCTGGGCCTGTGCCATGAGGGAACCGGCGTAGTTACCGGCGCACTTCGCGGCACCCGTGCCGCCGGGTGCAGCGCGCACGTACTCGGTGGACAGCCAGACGCTCACCGGCTTGATGCCACCGGTGAAGTAGGCTCCCGCCGGGGAGGCAATAACCATGTAGGTGTAGGTCTTGGAAGGCTGGACACCCAGGTGGACGTCCCGGGCGATCATCAGTGGGCGCAGGTACAGTGCGGCCTCGCCGCCTGCTGCTGGCACCCACTCGTGGTCGATGGCGACCAGCTGCTTCAGGGACTCGAGGAACAGCTCCTCCGGCAGCGGGGCCATGCCCAGGCGCTCGGCGGAACGGGCCATACGCTGGGCGTTCTGCTCCGGGCGGAAGGTGGCGATGCTGCCGTCCGGCTGGCGGTAGGCCTTGATGCCTTCGAAGATGGCCTGGCCGTAGTGGAAGACCATGCTGGCCGGGTCCATGCTCAGCGGACCGTAGGGCTCGACGCGGGCGTTGTGCCAGCCGATCTCCTCGTCGTAGTCGATGAGGACCATGTGGTCGGTGAAGTGGACGCCGAAGCCCGGGTTCTCGAGGACCTTGGCGATATCCGCCGAGGAAGTGCGGTTCTCGTTCGGCGTGACGGTGAAGCTCAGATTGGTGTTTGGTGCGGTGGTGTTCGGTGTGCTTTCGCTCATGGCTACAACCATAGTTCCTCGAAAAATTGTGAGTACAGTTGATGGCGCATTAGTGAGTTTTCGCATTGCGAAAGGATTGATTTTCGATCATGACCACCCAGCCAGGCCAGCCGATCGCGCTGGATCCCGCCCAGACTTATTCCGCCCTGCCGAACCGTGGCACGATGCCGGCGATTGACCTCGTCGCGGAGGTTCCGGCAGACACGGAGGTGGACACGCTTATCGTCCCGGTGTTTCAGGGCGCCAACGGCCTGGAGCTGGCCGCCACGGGTTCCGGCCTGCTGAGCAAGGAGCAGGAGATTACCCTGTGGCGCGTGCTCACCGGCGTGGGTGCGACTGGCAAGCGCGAGGAGCTGACCCCGGTGCCGGGCGAGCTGCTGGCGACCGAGGGGAAGGCTCCGGCGACCAAGATCCTGGCGCTGGGTCTGGGCGATATCGACGAGTCCACGGACGAGGACATCCGCGAGCTCGCGGGCGTGGCTTCCCGTGCTGCGGGCCTGGGTTCGAAGGTTGTCTCCAGCCTCGGGTTGATTTCCCCGGAGGCCGCGCTGGTCGGTCACGCCCTGGGTGGTTACCGTTTCGCTGGCTTCAAGGGCGCTTCCGCCAAGGACGCCGCTGGTCAGGACGTTTCCGCTAAGGACGACGCCGACGCGTGCGACTCCCCCGCCACCATCACGGTGCTCGCCCGCGAGGCCGACGCCGCCCTGCTGACCCAGGCTCAGGTTGACGCCGCCGCGGTGGCGCTGGCCCGTGACTTCGTGAACACCCCGGCGAACTTCCTGTACCCGGAGACCTATGCCAACACGATCCGCGAGATCGCTGAGGCCGTGGGGCTGGGCGTCGAGATCCTGGATGAAAAGGAGCTGGAGGAGAAGGGCTACGGCGGCATCGTCGGCGTCGGTAAGGGCAGTGAGCACGCACCGCGCCTGGTGCGCCTGACCCACGAGCCTTCCGCGGATAACGAGGCACCACAGGTCGCCCTCGTCGGCAAGGGTGTGACCTTCGACACCGGCGGTATCTCCCTGAAGCCGGGCGCGAATATGTGGGACATGATTTCGGACATGGGTGGCTCCGCGGCTGTCGTCGCCACGATGGTGGCGGCCGCACGCCTGGACCTGCCGATGAAGGTCATCGCCACGATCCCGCTGGCGGAGAACACCCCGAGCTCCACGGCAACCCGCCCGGGTGACGTGCTGCGCCACTACAACGGCCTGACCACCGAGGTGCTGAACACGGACGCCGAGGGCCGCCTGATCCTTGCGGATGCGATGGCGCGCGCCTGCGAGGACGAGCCGGATTACCTCATCGAGACCGCGACCCTGACCGGCGCGCAGATGGTGGCGCTGGGCAACCGCACCCCGGGTGTCATGGGTTCCATCGCCTTCCGCGACAAGGTGGCGGAACTGTCCCAGGAGATCGGCGAGAACGGCTGGGCTATGCCGCTACCGCCTGAGCTGGGCGAGGCGCTGAAGTCCGATGTGGCTGACCTGCGCAATATCTCCGCCAGCCGCTGGGGTGGCATGTCGGTGGCCGGCCACTACCTGGCTAACTTCGTGACCGAGGGCGTGGAGTGGGTACACATCGATATCGCCGGCCCGGCGTATAACACCGAGGGCGCGTTCGGCTACACCCCGAAGCGCGGCACGGGCGTGCCGGTGCGCACGATTCTGGCGACCCTGCGCCACCTGGCAGGGACCAGCAAGGAGGGCTAAGCCCAAGCCCTGGCCCTCCCCTCGGCAAGAACTGCCCGGGGCTAGGGTTTCTCCCCCCCCGAAGGGCTAGGACTCCTCTTCCGAGCGGCGCGCCTGTTCCATGCGGGCGCGCCGTTCGCGCTGTTCGAGGCGCTTTTTGATCAGCCGGTCACGCTCGATGCGGTCGCGCATGCGCTGCGGGTAGCCGGTCTCTTCGGCGAAGTAGAGGGGGATGCCGAGCTGCTTGGCGACCACGTCGATGCCCTTCGGCCCGCCGATCTTGCGGCGCGTCCAGTCCCCAGAGCCGTCGACGAGAACGACCGACATCTCGTTGATGATGGTTTCGGGTTCCACGAAGCCCTCCACCCCACCTGCCTGTCCGCCATGCTGCGCGGACCAGGTGCTCAGGTACTCCAAATCACGTGCGCGGATGGTGTCTCCGGGCGCACGCGGCGGCTTGGTCTGATTCTTGCTGGATCGGCCAAAAAGATTGAACACAACTAGCCATTCTAGGCAGTCCGGTTCTCGGTCGGGGTTGGGTGCGTCGAAAGTTGCTTGAGAGCGTACAATTGTTGAGTAACTGGTCTTTAAAACTCGACCACAGCTAGTTTTCGCGTTTCAAGAGGAGCTTCAACACCATGGCGCAGTCCGTCGAAATGCCCGAGTTGGGCGAATCGGTCACTGAGGGCACCATCACCCAGTGGCTGAAGAAGGTTGGCGACAAGGTAGAGGTGGATGAGCCTTTGCTCGAGGTGTCCACCGACAAGGTTGATACCGAGATCCCCTCCCCTGTTGCCGGCGTTCTGCTGAAGGTAATGGCCGAAGAGGACGACACCATCGAGGTCGGTTCCGTCATCGCTGAGATCGGCGAGGAGGATGAAGCTCCTTCCTCCGATGACGAGGGCGACGACTCCTCCAACGAGGACGAGGCTGCGGACAGCTCCGATGAGGAGGCTGCTGAGGAGTCCGAGGATGAGTCCTCCGACGATTCCGCTTCCGAGGGTTCCGGTGAGGGCGAGGACGTCACCATGCCGGAGCTCGGCGAGTCCGTCACCGAGGGCACCATCACCCAGTGGCTGAAGTCCGTCGGCGACAAGGTCGAGGTCGACGAGCCACTGCTCGAGGTCTCCACCGACAAGGTCGACACCGAGATCCCATCCCCGGTCGCAGGCACCCTGGTCGAGATCCTCGCTGAGGAGGACGACACCGTCGAGGTCGGCGACGTCATCGCCCGCATCGGCGACGGCGAGGCTAAGCCGGCCAAGAAGGAAGAGCCGAAGGCTGAGGAGCCGGAGGAGACGGAGGACGAAGACGCTGAGGATTCCTCCGAGGACACCTCCTCCGACGAGTCTTCCGACGATTCCGCTTCCGAGGGTTCCGGTGAGGGCGAGGACGTCACCATGCCGGAGCTCGGCGAGTCCGTCACCGAGGGCACCATCACCCAGTGGCTGAAGTCCGTCGGCGACAAGGTCGAGGTCGACGAGCCACTGCTCGAGGTCTCCACCGACAAGGTCGACACCGAGATCCCATCCCCGGTCGCAGGCACCCTGGTCGAGATCCTCGCTGAGGAGGACGACACCGTCGAGGTCGGCGACGTCATCGCCCGCATCGGCGACGGCTCCGGCAAGCCAGCCAAGAAGGACGAGCCGAAGAAGGAGAAGTCCGAGGACAAGTCTTCCGAGAAGACTGAGAAGTCGGAGAAGAAGGACGACTCCAAGGACGAGCAGAAGTCCGAGAAGAAGGATTCCGGCAAGGACAAGGCCGCGGCCGCCCGCGAGGCTGCACGCGAGAAGGCTGCGGAGACCACCGCACGCCCGAACGTCGCCGACCGCGGCGAGAAGTCCGGCTCCGCTGGCGAGCCGTCCGGCGATAACCTGCCGTACGTGACCCCGCTGGTCCGCAAGCTGGCCGAGAAGAACAACGTGGACCTCTCCAAGGTCACCGGCACCGGCGTTGGCGGCCGCATCCGCAAGCAGGACGTCCTGGCCGCCGCCGAGGGCGAGAACATCACCACCGGCGCGAAGACCAACCTGCCGGCCGGCCCGCGTGCATCCGCGCACAAGGTCGACCCGAATAAGCAGGAGCTGATCGGCACGACCCAGAAGGTCAACCGCATCCGCGAGATCACGGCACGCACCACCCTGGAGTCCCTGCGCAACTCCGCGCAGCTGACCCAGGTCCACGAGGTCGACATGACCCTCGTCGCCGACCTGCGCGCGAAGTCCAAGAAGGCTTTCCAGGACGCCCACGGCGTGAACCTGACCTTCCTGCCGTTCTTCGCGAAGGCTGCCGTCGAGGCGCTCATCTCCCACCCGAACGTCAACGCGTCCTACAACGCTGAGACCAAGGAGATGACCTACCACGACCGCGTGAACCTGAGCATCGCGGTGGACACCGAGGACGGCCTGCTCTCCCCGGTCATCCACGACGCCCAGGACCTGAGCCTGCCGGAGCTGGCGAAGGCCATCGCGGACATCGCTGACCGCGCACGCAACAAGAAGCTGAAGCCGAACGATCTGGCCGGTGGCACCTTCACCATCACCAACATCGGTTCCGAGGGCGCCCTGACCGACACCCCGATCCTGGTTCCGCCGCAGGCAGCCATGGTCGGCACCGGTGCGATCGTGAAGCGCCCGGTCGTCCTCACCGAGGACGAGAACGAGGCCATCGCTATCCGCGACATGGTCTTCCTGCCGCTGACCTACGACCACCAGGTCATCGACGGCGCCGACGCAGGCCGCTTCATGTCCACCCTGCGCGACCGCCTGGAGAAGGGCGACTTCGAGGAGGACCTCGAGCTCTAAGCTCCTTCCTCCCCTCCCTGGGGCTGTAAGCCCCCGCCCCCTACACGGTGGCGCTGGTTGATGGCAGCGCCCCGCGCGGAAGATAGCGCCCGCGGGTAACTAGCTGTCACTAGCCCCGCAGCATTCAGACCCCTGAGCCTCAAGGCTTGGGGGTTTTGTGCTGCGCGCTACACTTGGCAAACATGGGCTTTCAAACCGGCAGTATCCGCATGGACTCCACCCCGATCGAGGTCAACGAGCTCGGGACCGTGGACTACGAAGAGACCTGGCATCGCCAGGCCGAACTCGCCGCCGAACGCGCCGAGGGGAAGATCGGCGACCAGCTGCTGATGCTGGAGCACCCGTCGACGTACACGGCGGGTAAGCGCACCGAGGACAGCGACCGGCCGGATAACGGGCTGCCGGTAGTGGACGTCGACCGTGGTGGTCGCATCACCTGGCACGGGCCGGGCCAGCTGGTGGCCTACCCGATTATCAAGCTGGCCGACCCGGTGGACGTGGTGGACTACGTGCGCCGCCTGGAGGAAGCACTGATCCAGACCTGTAAGGACGTGGGCCTGGAAGGCACCGGTCGCGTCGAGGGCCGTTCTGGGGTGTGGCTGCCCGCCGGCGTGGTGGGCGGCGAGCTGAAGCCCGCCCGGAAGATCGCAGCGATCGGCATTCGTGTCACCCGCGGGGTGACGATGCACGGGGTGTCCCTGAACTGTGACAACACGATGGAGTACTACGGGCACATCGTGCCCTGCGGCATCGCCGATGCCGGGGTGACCACGCTGTCCGCGGAACTGGGCCGGGACGTCACCGTCGAGGAGTGCCGCGAAGCGCTGGAGAAGAACATCGTGGCTGCCCTCAACGGCGAGCTGGCGGTGCACAAGGACTAGCCCCAGCGCTGGCCATGCCGGTGATGTTTGGGCAGGTCAGCCCGCACGCCGAGATTGTTAGCAATCATCGGGGGACCAGCGTAGGGTGGACTCTATGACTGTCAGCGCTAACGGACGCCGGATGCTTCGCATTGAAGCTAAGAACTCGCAGACCCCCATCGAGGCTAAGCCCCGCTGGATCCGCACCACCGCGAAGATGGGCCCCGAGTATCGGGACATGAAGAACCGCGTGACGGGCATGAGCCTGCACACCGTATGCCAGGAAGCTGGCTGCCCGAATATCCACGAGTGCTGGGAGGACCGCGAGGCCTCCTTCCTTATCGGCGGCGACACCTGCTCCCGCCGTTGCGACTTCTGCCAGATTAAGTCCGGTAAGCCCACCCCCCTGGACCGCGACGAGCCGCGCCGCGTGGCGGAGTCCGTCCGCGAGATGGGCCTGAAGTACGCCACCGTCACGGGCGTGACCCGCGACGACCTGGACGACGAGGGCGCCTGGCTGTACGCGGAGGTCGTCCGCAAGATCCACGAGCTCAACCCGAACACTGGCGTGGAGAACCTCACCCCGGACTTCTCGAATAAGCCAGAGCTGCTGCAGATCGTGTTCGAGTCCCAGCCGGAGGTCTTCGCCCACAACCTGGAGACCGTGCCACGCATCTTCAAGCGCATTCGCCCGGCTTTCAAGTACGAGCGCTCCCTGGAGGTCATCCGTGCGGCCCACGATTATGGGCTGATCACGAAGTCCAACCTGATCTTGGGCATGGGCGAGACCGAGGAGGAGGTCGTGGAGGCCATGCGTGACCTGCGCGAGGCTGGCACCGACATCCTCACGATTACCCAGTACCTGCGCCCGACCTCCATGCACCACCCGATCGAGCGTTGGGTGCGCCCGGAGGAGTTCGTGGCACACTCCGAGGCTGCTTATGACATGGGCTTCCCGGCTGTCATGTCCGGCCCGCTGGTTCGCTCCAGCTACCGTTCCGGCCGCCTGTACGCGCAGGCGATGCGTGCCCGTGGCCGTGAGATCCCGGAGAACCTCTCGCACCTCAACGAGAAGCTGGACGGCTCCACCCAGCAGGAGGCCACCAACCTGCTGGATAAGTACGGCGCTTCCGAGGAAACCCCGGTCGCGTACCGCTAGGAACCAAGCGGGGTACTGCTAGGACAAACCCCGCCGCGTAGCGCCAGGACAATCCCAGTGGCGTACCGCTAGCGCGAGAAGCGTTGAGACGCGCGTAAGGCTTCGCACCTTGCGCGCGTTTCTTTCTTTTTCGCTGCATGTTCTATCCTGGAGCACATGGCTAAGGACATCCGCGAGAAGGAAAATAAGAAGGCAGAAAAGGCCGCCAAGCGCGCCGCCCGCAAGGAGCAGCGCGGTCAGCTGTGGCAGGCCTTTAAGCTGCAGCGGCAGCGCGATAAGGCTCTGATCCCGCTGATGCTGGTGGGCTTTTTGGTGCCCGTCGTGCTTCTTCTCCTGCTCTCCACCGTCTTCGGCTGGTGGTGGCTGAACCTCATCGTGGGTATCCTGCTGGGCATCGCCGTGGCGGTGTGGGTGTTCACCCGCCGCCTGCAGAAGGGTGTCTATGAGCAGATCGAGGGCGAGGCTGGCGCTGCCGCCTGGACCCTGAACAACCTTCGCGACGGCGTGGGCATGAAGTGGATCGTCGAGCCAGGCATCGCGCAGAACACGAACCTGGATGCCGTCCACCGCGTCGTCGGCACCCCGGGCATCGTCCTGGTCGGTGAGGGCGACTCGAACCGTGTAAAGCAGATGATCGCCCGCGAGCGGAAGAAGATCGCCCGCATTGCTGGCAACGCCCCGATCTACGACGTCGTCGTCGGCGACGGTGAGGGCGAGGTTCCGGTCCGTAAGCTGCAGAACCACCTGATGCGCCTGCCGCGGAACATTAAGAAGAACGAGGTCGATGCGCTGAACTCCCGCATCGATTCGATTTCCCGCCTGCAGTCGCCCATGGCGAATATGCCGAAGGGTCCGCTGCCGAAGGGCGGACAGATGGCCGGCATGAACCGCCGCGCCCGCCGTGCTGCACAGCGTGGCAAGAAGTAAAACTTAAGATATTTTGCGCTCAACCGGCCGCACTCTGTGGCCGGTTTTTGCTTGGAGATTTGGGATTAATTTGTGGAATTAACGAACATCGGGATCGTCATGCTGATGAACATGCTCGGCGTGATGACCCCTGGACCAGACCTGTTTCTGGTGCTGCGGATGGCTTCCCGCTCGCGGAAGCATGCCTTCGCGGCGATCGGCGGGATCATCACGGCGCTGGTGTTCTGGTCGACGCTGGCCGTGACCGGCGCGAGCGCGCTGCTGAATAAGAAGCCGTGGATCCTGGATTATCTGCAGATCTTCGGTGGCCTGTGGTTGGGCTATATGGCCTTTAGCCTGCTGCAGCAGGTGCGGGAGTACTACCGCACGCGGGTGGGGGCGAACGCTGATCTGGTGATGCCCCCGGGCTTGGGCTCGCCGCGTGCTGCCTACCGCACGGGCGTGGCGACGAACCTCTCCAACCCGAAGGTCGTGCTGTACTTCACGGCGATTCTGGCGCCGTTCCTGCCGGTGGGCGCGCCGTGGTGGGTCTCTGTGGTGTATGTGGTCACCATCATGGCCTCGGCGGCGCTTGTGTTCAGCCTGATCGCGCTGTTTGTGTCGACGCAGCGGGTGCAGTCGCGGTTGCTCTCCGTCTCCCACCTGATCGACTTGGGTGCGGGGCTGTTCTTCGCCGTGGTCTCGCTGACGTTGCTGTACAACGGTCTGAGCGGCCTGTTGGGCTAGTGCTTCGGCGCCGGCGTTCTCGATTTTCGGACGTCACCGAGGGGCTGCTTCGACGTCGCCGGCGCTCCCCCTCCTGGGCCCCGCAGCCAGCCCCTCTTTCTTGCGGTCCCCCGGTCGCTTTGTCCCTGTTTCTTGCGGTCCCCCCCGGTGGTTTTGCCCCTGTGGCCGCGCGGTCCGCGGCCCTGTTCCCCTTTTTCCGGGAGGGGCTAGCGGGTCTTAATGACGCCGGTTTGGGTCACGCGGTCGTGCAGCCCGCGGCCGTCGGTGTCCTGGACGACGGGCGGGAACATGAAGATGGTCAGCAGGATGCGCACGAAGGAGCGCCAGAGTCCGACGCGCTGGGTGGCGTCGTCCAGGCGGGCGACACCGATGCCCATCACCGCGTGGCCTGGGGTCTGGGCCAGCAGCCAGACGGTGAGCAGGCGCATCAGCACGAAGACCAGCATGGTGAGGGTGGACAGGCCACCGAACTTGGTGGTCTGCGTGGTGATGAAGAACGCGATGCCCATGCTGAGAAACCAGTCGATGAGCAGCGCGATCATGCGGGGCATCAGCGGTGAGAGCGAACCGGGCCCGTCCTTGGGTAGGCCGATGGCCTCGCCCGGGTATGAGCTGAGTTTGTTCGGGTCTTCGTTTTGGCCGGGCAGCTGGGGGCCTTCGAGCCAGGAGCGCTTCTGAGTCATGATGGTTTTGAGCCTATCCAAGCGCGGGGGCGGGAACAATTTCCCGCGCCCCTGCTGGGCTTATTAGGCTGCCCTGACCGGGCTGGAGTGAGGCTCAGCCCGGGACCGGGGTTAGCGGCTGATCACCTTCTTCGTGGTGCGCGGCTTAGTACCCAAGAATTGGCGCTTGAAGTACTCCGAGACGGAGCTGGCCCACTGGCCGGCGCCTGGCTTTACTTGTCGCCCGGTGTTGGCCCCTCCCCGTGCACCGGGTGCCATGCCGCCGTAGAAGCCGCGGCCGCGTTGGTTGTTCTGCGCAGCGGCGGCCTGCTCGGCGTGTGGTGTTGCCGCGGTCGGATAGCCGTGGCCAGTGCCGTGCATGCCCGTGTTCGGAACCGTGTGGGGAGCGCCCGGCGCGCCGACGCCGTGCAGCCCGCGGCCCGCAGCACCGTTGCGGAGGTTCTCCGGGTGCGCGGCTGGTAGCTCGGGGCGGACGACGGTGACCCGTGGCATTCTCCCCTGCCCGGTGGTGGCGTGGGTTCCGTAGCCGTGGTTGCGGCTGCCGGTGCGCTCGCCGGTTGTTTCTGCTCCGCCGAGCCCCGGTGCGTTACGGAGGGCGTTGTGCGTGCCAGTGCCGTGTGGGGCGCTGCCTGCCCGTGGCACCGGCGCGTGCCCTGCGTTTGGCCGGTGTGCACCCGTAGTCGGTAGCGCAGGGCGGGTGGGCTGTGCTCCCCTAGCGCTCGGGCTCCCGTTCGCCCCGCGTTGGTTGGTTCCAGGCAGTGCGAGGCCCGGCGCGGTTGCGTTGGATGGAGCCCCGCCCGGCATGCCTGCTGTGTGAGTGGGCGTGTGCGCGGGCAGCTGTGCGCCTGCCGGTGCCACGCCCGGACCCGTGGGTGCTGCGGGGTTGGCGCCTGCCGGGGCGACGTGCTGCTGGCTGGCGGGGATGTGCTCCCCTGCCGCTGGGCTGGTGTTCCCGGCTGCTGGCGCGTTGGCGGCGGCGTTGCCGCGGCCGGCATCCGTCACAGCGTCAGCGGTTTGTGTCCCGAGTTCTTGGACGTTGTTCGCAGCGGCGGGTGCGACGTTGCCGTTGATGCCCTGGAATGCCTCGGCGGGGCCGGCGGTGTTGAAGCTGGTGATGTTCACCCCGCCGCCACCGTTGTGCCCGACGACGGGCACCCCGAAGTTGTGGACCGGTGGCTTGAGCAGCTCCAGCGAGGGCTGCAGGTGCGTGCTCACGAAGGTCGCTACCGCAGCTTTCCGGGCAGCCAACACCCCGGGCCCAGTCCCTGCCAGTGAGTTAGTACTCAGCAGTCCTTGGAGATAAGTCAGGTTCGCCGCCCTCACCACTGGAAACTGGCTCGCAGATTCGGCCATGAGAGCGGCATTGGCGGAGATGTTGTGGCCCCGCTTAACGAAGTCCTCCAGAGCATTGCGCACCTCATCGAAAGCACGCCCCCTGTTATTCCGGGCGAGATCGCCGGAGATCGAGTGCAGGGTGTGCGCCGTAGCCTCCAAGCGGGTGGCCGCCTGCGACCATCTTTCTGCCGATGCCAGTGGTGCTGCATCCGAGCTGGTGAACATTCCGATCAAAACTTCAAGCTCGGTGCCTGCTTCCGCGACTGTCACGGGCGCCGTGTAGTTCAGGTTCTTGAATGGTTCGTTGTCTCGTGGCTGGAAGCAGGCGAAAGAGCCAATACCACCTGCATGCTTCGCGACATCAAACTTGTCGAGCACATTCGCGCTGGACTTATCCTGCTGATCGATCGCGAAGCCGAGGCTGTCCAGCAGTTCCATCGCCCACTGCAGGTCTGACTCGTATTTCTCCATGGCTCGCAGCACGTCGCCGGGTTGACCGCTCCAGAACGTCTCGTGCTGAGCATAAGCCTTGGCCAACGAAGGAGCTGTTGTGTAACTCTGCGTCCAGAACTCTATCTGGTCAGGGGTTGCCCTGTTGGCCAGCGTCGACGCGATCCCCTGCTTCGCACCGTCAATGTCTGCGATAGAAGCTTGCAAGTCCATTTATGATTCCCCCAAAACATTGTTGAGCACCTGCCAATAGAAGGCGCTATTTTTACAATTCGCTTCTCGCGATCTCACGTTCAAATTGCCCGATTGGACGTAGAGCCGGTGTTCATCCCGAAGGCGGGTTCCCCGAGCAACGCAGGCCACAGCTTCAGGATTCGATGCGATGACTACAAGCGCAGATTCCCGAGACAACTGATAATCGGTCTCCCCCTGGTACTCCTCGAGATCGCCCATCGGTGTACCCAACGAGGCAGCAATGGTATCTAGCTGTTCAGCCCTATCCACTCCGTAATTCACATACGTGCAGCCATAGCGATAGTCGTAGTTGCTGCCCAGCCCTTCGTCATCCGTGTACCCCAGCTCGGCCATGCGCTCGCGCACCACCGGGCCACAAATATCCGGCAAGCCCACGAAGTCCCCCTTCACCTGCCCCTGCTTCAACTTTGGGATGTCCACCGGCTCACCCACGAAGCGCTGCGATTCCCACACCACATGCTCCCGGCGGCCGTAGGGCTCCTTCTCGAACCAGATGCCGTCGAAGCCCTCCGGCCTGGGCCAAGAAAGATCCATCCCACCGTTATTAGACAACCGCTCGCCCAGTTCGGTTCCCACGTAGTTCCCCGCGTCCACGATCGGCATCACCCCCGCAGCCTCCCGCCGCAGCTCGCCACCCGTGCCGGGCGCGAAACCCATCACCCCCGCCAGCCCCAGAACCGTGGCGATCACCACCACGACCCGCATGATCCCGCGAGGGGATCGGGTGGTTGTGCGGGGGTTGACGTCGTTAAAAAAGCTGGTCACAGCGCCCCCTAATAAACAATGACTTCCCACCCCACCCCGCAACCGGTGCCCCCTGCTGCGGGAACGAGGTAAAAGAAACAGTAACCCAGCGGCCACCGGCGCGGACGGGAAAAACGGAAAGTTCACCCCCGCGTTATCCCCGAGGGCAATACTCCGGATAACGGCGGGTAAAATGTGACCCCAGCAACCCCCGAAAACACGACTACGAAGAGCGGAGTTTAGCGTGGCATTTGAAACACCCGAAGAGGTCGTGAAGTTCATCAAGGACGAGGACGTGGAGTTCGTTGACATCCGCTTCACGGACGTCCCTGGCACCGAACAGCACTTCAGCATCCCGGCAGAGGCTTTCGACGAGGACGCCATCGAGGAAGGCCTGGCCTTCGACGGTTCCTCCATCCGCGGATTCACCACCATCGACGAGTCCGACATGAACCTCCTGCCGGACCTGTCCACCGCGAAGATCGACCCGTTCCGCGAGTCGAAGACGCTGAACATCAAGTTCTTCGTCCACGACCCGTTCACCCGCGAGCCGTTCAGCCGCGACCCGCGCAATGTGGCGCGTAAGGCGGAGCAGTACCTGGCGTCCACCGGTATTGCGGATACCTGCTTGTTCGGCGCGGAGGCGGAGTTCTACCTCTTCGACTCTGTGCGCTACCGCGTGGAGGGTCACGAGGCGTTCTACAGCATGGATTCCGACTCCGGCTGGTGGAACCGCGACCAGGAGTTCGACCTGGATGGTTCCCGCAACCTGGGTTATAAGACCCGCCCGAAGGGTGGCTACTTCCCGGTCGCGCCGTACGACCGCTACCAGGATCTGCGCGATGAGATGAGCAAGGAGCTCATGAAGGCCGGCTTCACCCTGGAGCGCCTGCACCACGAGGTGGGCTCCGGCGGTCAGCAGGAGATCAACTACAAGTTCGACACGCTGCTGGCTGCGGCGGATGATATCCAGACCTTCAAGTACATCATCCGCAACGTGGCGTGGCGGAATGGCAAGTCCGCGACCTTCATGCCGAAGCCGCTGGCCGGCGATAATGGTTCGGGTATGCACGCCCACCAGTCCCTGTGGAAGGACGGCGAGCCGCTGTTCCACGACGAGAACGGTTACGCAGGGCTTTCGGATACCGCCCGCTACTACATCGGCGGCATCCTGGAGCACGCTGGCGCGGTGTTGGCATTCACCAACCCGACGCTGAACTCCTACCACCGCCTGGTGCCGGGTTTCGAGGCGCCGATCAACCTGGTGTACTCGCAGCGCAACCGTTCTGCTGCGGTGCGTATCCCGATCACGGGCTCGAACCCGAAGGCGAAGCGCATTGAGTTCCGTGCGCCGGACCCGAGCGGTAACCCGTACCTGGGCTTTGCCGCGATGATGCTGGCTGGCCTGGATGGCATCAAGAACCGCATCGAGCCGCACGAGCCGGTGGATAAGGACCTCTACGAGCTGCCGTCGGAGGAGGCGAAGAGCATCCCGCAGGCGCCGACCTCCCTGGAGGGCGCGCTGAAGGCCCTGGAGGACGATAACGAGTTCCTCACCGAGGGTGGCGTGTTCACCGACGACCTGATCGACACCTACATCCGCTACAAGGTGGATAACGAGATCATGCCAAGTCGTTTGCGTCCGACTCCGCTGGAGTTCGAGATGTACTACGACTGCTAGTTGCGGTTTAGCAAGTGAGGGCCCGGAAGCGCGATGCTTCCGGGCCTTTTGCTGTGCAGTTTTCTACTGTGCAGGTGTTCTGCTTCTGGCTAGTGGCGCTCCGCCAGCTCCGCGAAGATTGCCGTGTTGAAGTTGAACGCCTTCTCCGCCTCCGTCAGCAGGGTCGCGCGCTGATCATTATTCAGCGCCAGACCATCCACCCGCTCGCGGTATCCGTTGCGGTACGGCGGGATCTTTCCGATCGCGCTGAAGTCGTAGAAGTTCAGCGCCCCAGCCGGAATCCCGTAGTGGGAGCGCAGCATCGCAGCGATCACCTGCCCGCCGGAAATATCGCCCAGGTAGCGGACATAATGATGCGCCACCACTTCCACAGGTTTACCCGCGATCTCTTCCAACCGCGCCACATAAGCGGCGGTGGCCGGCAAGGCCTGGATCTTCTCACGCCAGTCCTCGCCAATAAGTAGCTTCAGGTCTGCCTCCAGTGCGCCACGTCGCTCAAGCCGCGGGTCCGCTACCGCACCGGCGATCGGGCTGTTGGCTACGCTGCGGGCAGCGTTTTCGAGGGCGTCGTAAACAAACCACAGCTGGCCGGCAAGATCGGCCGCAGCGGCTTCGGTGAGCTGCCCACTGAGCAGGCGCTGCATGAAGGAGGAGTTTTCCGCTCTCTCGTGGACCTCTGCGGTCGCGTCACGCAATGCAGCAGACAGTGGTTTATCGATGGTGGTGGTCATGGTTCTGCTCCAGGATGTAATCGGAATTATTGGAATGAAAATTAAGGGTAGCCACACCTTAGTTTGGCAGGCGTCGGGTGTTCTGATTTGCGAGAAAGTATCTTCAACACCGCTGCCTCCTATTCCTAAGGTGTGGCAACCCTCGTTATTGACGGGGCGGTGCCAACCGTCCGCCGCTATCACGCGGCCCGTCGTTGTGGCTCTAAACTTTCAGCGTTGTGCCTGAGTATTTAACGGCTCGGCAATTAGCGCTGGAAGAAAGAACGAATGTTGTCGAGAGCACCAGACTTCACGACTGCCTGCCACAGGATGCCGAACATCCCGCCGATGGCTACAGCTCCGAGGAAGTAGTTCCAGAAGTTCTTGAACTTCGAGATGGCGGAGGACCCGGTGTCCTTGTCACCCTGGCCGTCCTTATCCTTATCCGGCTTCGGGGTCTCCGGCCCCTTCGGGTTCTCCGGCTCGGTCGGCTTCGGGGCCTCCGGGGTCGTGGTCTCCGGCTCCTTCGGCTTCTCCGGCGCAGGCGGGGTCGGGGTCTCCGGCCCCTTCGGGTTCTCCGGGGTCGTGGTCTCCGGGGTCGTGGTCTCCGGGGTCGTGGTCTCCGGGGTCTCCGGCTCCTTCTTCTCGCAGGAGACCTTGAGGGTCACCTTCGCCCCATCCACCTCTGGGTTGTAGTTGGGGCCATACATACCCATGAACAGGAAGTCGACGCCCTCGACAGCACCAGCTTCATCCGTGCCCGGCTGGGGCACATAGGTCACGTCGCTCGCATCGAGGGTGAGGGTGTCACCCTCCTTCTTCCACTGCGCCTTACCGTGACCAAAGGCACCCTCACCGGTGCGCTTGTTTTCCTCAGTGCGGTCGTCTGCGGTGTATTCGTGCATGGCCTTACCTTCGACGAAGTAGGCCTCGTACTCGGAACCGAGCTGGGCCTTGTCCCCGTCGGTCTGGACGAATGGGTTGATCATCTTCGAGTACAGTGCGCCGTGGTGACCAGTGAAGGTGACTGAGGAATCCTTGGCTCTGATCTTCGAGGCGGTGACGTTACCGTTCTCGTCTACCGTCACCGTGGAGGTTGCCGGGTCGACGTCGAAACCGAAGGTGAAGTCCTTGGCGTTCGGTTCCCCGTTTTCGGCCACCGGGCCGGCGGTCTCCCAGGTCCCCTGGGCGATACGGCCCTTGATGTATTTACGCCAGGACTGCTTGACGCCCCAGTCGAAGGAGCCGGATTCAATGGTGCAGGTTTCTGCTTCTGCCGCGGACGCCTGCGGCACGGTGATCGCGGTAGCTGCGATAGCGGTCACCAGGATTCTTTTAAGCATGGAATTCCTCCAGTTGATGTGAGAAAAGTGGATTGATGGTGGGCGTGGCACGTTGTGGCTGTACCAGCAGCCCGTTGACGGAGATCGGCCACCCATACACCTCGGACAAGGTGTGATCGGTGAAAACCTCCGCCACACGCCCTTGAGCTGCTAACCCCCCACATGAGACGCACACAATGTGATCGCAATATGAGGCTGCCGCGTTCAGGTCGTGGAGTACGACGAGTGCGGCGACTCCGGCTTCCCGGGCGAGGGATTTCACGGTCCCCAGGAGCTGTTCTTGGTGACGGATGTCGAGGGCCGCAGTCGGCTCATCCAAGAGAACAATCGGCGTGTTTTGGGCAAGCACGCGGGCAAACGCCACCCGCGCACGTTCCCCACCGGACAAGGTGCTGATGTCACGTCCCGCGAGGTGGGCGACGTCCGCGGCCTCCAGGGCGGCGTCGATGAGCTGCTCGTCAAGGTCCGCATGCGGGGTTCCGCGCCAGGGGCGGCGCCCCATGGCGACGACGTCGCGGACCAGGAACTCGAAGGACACCGCGACGTCCTGGAGCATCACCGCACGTGTCCGCGCGAGGTCCAGGGGTGGGGCCTTCGGCGAGAGGCCGCCGACGTTGATCTCGCCGGTGTAGTCCATGTCCCCTGCCACCGCGGCGAGCACCGTGGACTTGCCGGCACCGTTCGGGCCGATCAGCCCAGTGACTTCGCCTGGCTTGGCAGTAAAGGATACGGAGTCGACAAGGGTGCGCTCCCCGACTGTGACGGTGAGGCTGTCCACGCTGAGCATCAGTGCACCCCTTTCCGCATCATGCGACGCAAAAGAATGAAGAAGGTTGGTCCGCCAACCAGGGCGGTGAAAATGCCGATCGGCAGGTCCGCGAAGGGAATCAGGGTTCGTGCTGCCACGTCCGCGAAGCCGATAAGCACCGCACCACCGAGGGCAGAGGCCGGGATGAGGATGCTGTTTTCCGGCCCAACGATGCTGCGCAGTAGGTGGGGAACGATGAGGCCGACGAAGCCGATGAGGCCGGCGAAGGCCACCGCCGCGGCGGTGAGCACCGCGGAGGCAATGATCGCCACGATGCGTAGCACGGGAACGTTCACACCGGTGTGCGTTGCGGCGCGTTCGCCGAGCGCGAGAATGTCCAGCTGTTTACCCAGGCGCAGCGCCACGGCGATGCCGAGGATCACGACGGGTAGAACCACCCAGACGTGCTTCCACTGCGAGCCGTTGAAGGAGCCCATCTGCCAGAAGATGATCGCTTCTCGGTTCGCGGTCGGTGCGAGGTACACCATGAAAGCGATGATGGCGTTGCACACCGCGTTGATGGCGATGCCGGTGAGGATCAGGTGGACCACCGTCACACGCCCGTTGTGACGAGCGAATTGGTAGATGATGAAGGTCACCACGAGCGCGCTGACGAAGGCGAGTGCTGGAACGGTGAAGGTTCCCAGGAAGGAGACGTTGAAGACGATCGCCACCGCGGCACCCACACCGGCACCTGAGGTCACTCCGATGATGGAGGGTTCCGCCAGTGGGTTGGCGAAGATCGCCTGCATCAGCGTTCCCGCAACTCCCAGGGCGGCGCCCACGAGGAGCCCCAGCACCAGGCGTGGCAGGCGGATGTTCCAGACCACGCTGGCGGTGAGGGACTCCTGGCCGGGGCCAAGGGTCAGGATGGGTACCAGGTCACGGATCGTGATGTAGTACTGCCCAAGGATGATCGAGACCAGTGCGGCCAGGATGGCGAGCACTCCTAGACCCACGAATACCCATCTGCGCTGTGCGCGGCGGCGGGCGAAGATCTCGCTAGGCGTTGTTTGGGTCATAGACAGCCTTTGCGAGCTTGACCAGCGTCTGGCCGGTCATGGGGCCGAAGGCCAGCGACTGGCCGTCGGGGATCGTAACGATTCTTTGCTTCTGACCAGCGATGGTCTGCTTGACGCCGGGGCGTTCCAGCAGGCCGTCGATGCCGCCGGTGGACTTCAGGCCATCGGTCATCATGATGATGACCTCCGGGTTGATGCGGGCGAGTGCTTCGGCGTTGGCAGGCTCGGCGTAGGAGAGTTTGTGCTCTGCTGCGAGGTCCACCCCACCGATGCCTTCGATGAGGTCCTCGGCGCCGGTGCCTTCACCCATGATGAAGAACACGCCACCGTTGCCGCGGGCGTAGAGGAAGGCCATGCGCATCGGGTCCTCGGGAACGATGTTTTTGATGGCTTCCTTCGCCTCGTCGATTTCCTCGATGGAGCGCTCGGCCAGGGTTTGTGCCTCATCCGGCAGCCCCACTGTTTCGCCCAGGGTGGTGATGTCCTCCCCCACCGAGTCGATTGTGCGCTGTGGCTCCATGACGACGGTGGTCACGCCCGCTTCCCGGATCTGGTCGATCGCGTCGCGGGGTCCGATGGAGTGGTCAACGATGACGAGGGTTGGCTTGAGCTCCAGGACTGCCTCGACGTTGATGTTGTGGCCACCTTCGGTCACGACCGGGAGGTCGGCCAGGTTCGGTTCCGTGGAGGAGACGGTGCGGCCCACGATGTTGTCCGCCAGGCCCAAGCCGGTCAGCGTCTTGGTGTACGTCCCGTAGATGTCCAGCGCGAGGATCCGGGAGGTGTCGTCGACGGTGACGTCGTAGCCATCGGCGTCGGTGAGCTCGACGGGGAGGGCTGGCTGTGCGTTATCAGTCACCGGCTCGATGTCGGCGAAGTCGCTGACCTCGGTGACCCCTTCGAAAGAGCGGGGGTCGGAGAGGTTTTCGGGGTCCGGGAGCTGGTCGGTGTAGCTGCCCTGCACCCCGCAGGCGGTAAGTCCCACGGCGCACAACAGCGGGACGAGCAAACGTAGAAGGAGTTTCACGACAATCTTTCTAGGAGTTGTTCATGATGAGTCGGCTCGTGGAGCCACCGGCGATGACCAGCGCGGCGATGAACAGGAGGAGGTAGGTGGCTGGGTCGTCTGCCGTGCTGCTGTTCGGACCGTTGGCGGACTTGATCTTGAACTTCTTCGAGCCGTCTTCGTAGCCCTGCTCGGAGTCGCCAGCGAGCGCTTCTTCGATGGCTGCGTCGTTGACGCCACCGCCGCTCGCGGAAGCGAAGTCACCGCCGCCGGCTCCCCCGCTGGCACCGCCACCGGCGACGTCGCCGCAGTCAGCGTTGCCGCCGAGGGATGCGCGGAAGCTCAATGGGTCCAGCTGGGTGCCGGGCTCGTAGAACTCGGCGAAGGCCTTGGATCCCACGTCGGAGAGGGAGACGGAGGCTTCACCGGAGGCAGAATCGGCGCCGACGTTGAGGGAGCTGAAGTTCAGGTTGGCGATGACGGTGCGGCCAAAGTTCTTCTTCTGGCCCTCCATGTTGGAGGAACGAACGTCGGCGATCAGCTTGCCGGTCTTGCCGTTGAAAGTGATCTCCAGATTGGCGATGTTCAGGTCGAGCTTGCCGTGGTGGCCGTGGAATTGGATACTTCCGCCGTAGCGGATGGAGCCTGCGCCGTCCTTGACTGCACCGGAGTTACCGGAGAACTGGAAGCGGCCGTTGTTGTAGCCAACGCCCGAGAGCTGCCACTTGCCCTGTGCGATGGAGCCGGTGATGTAGGACTGGAAGGACTTCTTCACGCCCCACTGCGCGGTAGCTTGGGTGACACCGGTGGCCTGGCAGGATGCGTCGCTGCCGCCGGACGCACCCCCGGAGGACGTACCGCCCGCGCTGGTAGCCCCGAAGCCCGAGCCCCCAGCGGTGGAGGCCCCTGCGCCGGCACCGCCGGTTCCCGAGGTGCCGAAGTCTGTGCCAGAGTCGGAAGCGCCGGAGTCGGAGGTGAAGTTACCGGACGGTGAACCCCCGGAGTTCGAGTTTCCGGTGCCGGAGTTGGAGTTCCCGCGGTTGCGGAAGGATTCCAGCTCATCCAGGAATGCCTGGGTGTTGCCCATGAAGGTGGTGATGCCGTTCATGGTGTCGTTGGTCTCGGAGAGGATGTCCATGGCTTCCTTGTTGAAGCCGGTGAAGTTGCCCGAGATGGAGTTCAGCTGGCGCTGCGAGCCGGACCCGCCGCCCGCGGAACCGCCACCTGCGCAGGAGCCGTCCAGCGCGATGGTTCCCGAGGATGGATCGAGAGCCTCGCCCTGGTTGTAGAAGCCGGTGAAGAGCTTAACTCCGCCGGAGGTCAGGGACGTGGATCCTGCCAGATTGACCTTCTTGGCGCCGGACTTGACGGGCTCCTGAAGGCGGATGGTGGCGATGACCTCGTCGTCGCCCTGGATTCGCTGACCGCGACTGTAGTTGCTCCGGTTGAGCTCGTAGGACACGTAGTCGACGGAGATCTTCGCCTGGTTGCCGGAGGCGGTGACCTTGAAGTCAGACATCGTCATGTCGAGGACGCCGTCGTGCCCCTTGAAGTTCAGGGTGCCCTGGAACGGGACGGTGACGGTGTCGCCGGAGGCCTGTGGCGAGCTGGCCTTGAAGACGAACGCGCCGTTGCCCGTTTCGTTTCCGGTAAAGCCGATGCCGCTAGCACCCCAGCCACCGCGGGCGATTTTGCCCTTGATGTAGCTGCGGAAGGATTGCTTAATTCCCCAGTTCCAGGTGCAGGACGTGTCTGCCTGGGCGACCGGGACGGTGTGGAGAAGTGGTGCTGCGCCGAGTGCGAGAGGGGTGGCGATCATGACGCTGACTGCTGAGCGCCAGAGATTTCGAGTCATGTCAGGAACCTTGTTTTATCCGGTGAATTCTGTAGGCTAGGCTTGCCTTAGTTAGGGAATCCTTCCCTTAAATTGTGTATTTGTCAATAACTGCATTGGAAGAGAGAAAAAGCGTGCACAGCTACCCCCAAACAGATGTCTTCAGAAGCATCTACCCGGATGTGGATCCCGCCCAGAATTTCCCACCTACGCTGGGAGAACGCACTTCCCTAGCGCTTGCTGTGGGCATTTTTATGTTCGGTGGCGTGCGGGGGGATCTGATCATCGCGGGGGCTGGACTGGTGTTTGTGGTGGGCTGCGTATGGGCGCTCTCACGGAAGGCGCCGAGGCGGATTCGCGCTGAGGCGCGCAGCCGCTTCCCCCAGCAACCGTGGGTGGAGCAGCCCAGCCCGCTGGTGCCGGTGGCGTGGTTCGCGCTCGCGGTGGTGGCACTGTTGGCGTGGTGGCTGACCCCTGACAAGTTCTTGGTGTGGAGCGCAGCCGCGGTGGCCATCGTTGCGGCCGTGGTGACATGGTTCCTGCCTGTTATCCAGCGCCGACGCACGGAAGGCGACGAGGAGCTCGAGCTGTTCGAGGAGCTGGACGGGACATTCTAGGGGCTGAGTTTCGGCTGGGCTGGCTGGGCCAAGACTGGATGGTCGAGCCGGGTTGGCTGGGCTGGCCAGGGCTGGCTGATGGGGTCGGTTTTGGGCCGTGGCGTGTCACTTTTCGCGCGTTTTGTGGCACTGCACTGCCCAAAAGTGCGCCCCTGCCCCAGCGCACCGTGCCCCATCCACGCACGCCACGAGCAGAAGCAGTTTCTCCGGATAAGATTCCTGTATGCAGCTGCCTGAGGGAAAAACCATCGATGTGCGTGACTTGGATTCGCTGAGACCAGCGTTCAAGAGAGGCGAATCCACGTGTGGGGTCTATCGGCTGCACTTTGAGAACGGGGAAGCGTATCCGGGACAATCCAGAAACGTGGTGAGTCGCTTCGCCAGCCACCGGCGAACTTGGCCGGACATCGTCGCCATCGACTTCTTCCCGATGCCAGCGGACTTGCTCGACGAAGCGGAGCAGTTTCTCATTACCGAAACCGAGGCGACGCACTCGGTGCGCAACATCATGCTGACCAACAAGCCACGCGGCAACGACACGGTAGAAATCGTCACTTCGACGGGATCCACTGTAGCTCTTCCCTGGGAACGTGAGCGCGCCATAGGGGCGACACAGTCGTACGTGGAGAAAATCGATCCAAAGGTCGCAACCCTGTTACGCCATCCTCTTTTCTTGGAACTTAGGTCGCTGGTCGGCTGGTACATCGCCAACACCATTCAAGACCCGGCCTCAACGGTCGAGCAGCTTTGGACTGTTTCATGCATGCCATCGACAAACCACACGAAAACTGAACATCGCTTGCTCACTTTGTCCTGCGGGAATCTAGAGACACTATTCATTGTCGCCAGTAAAACTGAGGACTATGAGGATGATCCACATGCTTTTGCGACCGTGCGGATCAACACCGCGTTTATCGAAGGTTCAGACCGCTTTGAAAGCCCAGATGGGCTCTGGACTGTTTACGACGACGTCCCGTATCGCGGGGAGCGTGTCTTAAGCTTTGATTTCAATCTCGGCGAACTGCGAGCGATCATTAATGGAGATCTTGAGTTTCCGTATCTGGACGAAATGCTCAAAGCGGCGTACACGCTCAACACTCGCCTCATGCGGCGTGGTTCCACAATGTACAGCCGTTTTCACAACACCAAGCTCGCGGATCTTCTTATCGCAGAAGCCGTGACGTGGGACTAGTGTGCACACCTGGCGAACGCCCTGCCCCTCCGACCCGCGCGCGATTCGGTTCGTTTCCATAGCAACGCGCGTCACGCGACCGATGAGGTCCACGATGTAGCGCGGGTTGCCTACCTCATATGACCAGCAAAGGCGCTATGGTGCTGCAAATGGGTAACAAGGCCCAGGGTTGAATGAAGGCAAAGGGCCCGTCGAGCGCCTAGAAGCTCGCCAGGAAGCACTCTGCGAGCTGCTCGAAACAGCGTTCCCCGCGATGTGTCTGAAGGCATCAATGCTGAGGTTGCCTCCAACTTCGAGGAAGAAGAACTCTAGCCCCTGCCCCCATGGGAGAAGGGGCTGTGCCCCCTGCTCCTGGGATCTAACTGCGGTTGCCAGCTACTCGAAGTAGTCCTCGTCGATCTCGACGATCTGGACCGTCCGCTTCGTCTGGACGCCAACGCCGTACTTGATCATCAGTTTGGCAAGCAGTGCGCCATCGATGAGAACCACGCGGGACTGAACCGACCCCGCGTAGTTAATCGCACCGGAACTAAACGAGGCCGTGGTGAGGAAAACTCCCTGGGAGGCCTGCGCACCATGCAGTGCTCCGACAAAGGCCTGGACATCCGGGCGTCCAATAGACTTAGACATCTCGTAGCGCTTCGCCTGCACATAAATGCGAGACAGACCCAGCGCATCCTGGTCGATCACACCATCGATGCCGCCGTCGTTGGACAGCTGCGTGCGCGTTGCGTTGCCGAAGGAGCCTCCGTACCCCATGGCCATGAGCAGATCCAGCACCGCCTGTTCGAAAAAGGCTGGTTCCCTCTCATGCATCCGCTTCAGCAGTTCCTCGGCGACCATTTCCTCGTTGCGGCGCTGACCATCGTCGACCTGCTCGAGTGGTGTTAGCTCGGATTCTGGCTGTTCAAGTGAAGCATCTGCTGGCGTGGAATCTGCCTTGCTGTGAGAGGGGTTCCGGAATTGTTGGTAGGACTCCCCACTTTCAGAACGCAGCTCGGATTCAGTAATTCCATTTGGATATTTCGCCAACAAGCGTCGCCCCTTGTCCGTGATTTGCCAGAGCGCCCTTGCAGGAGAAGAAATCGCTTCTGCTTTGGAAAGATAGGTAACCGCCCAATTTCCGCGATTCAAGTACCGAGCTTCACCCGACGAAATGGTTTCTGACCGCTCCTCGTCACTGATTCCCATGTTGTCAGCAGCGGTAGCGACAATGTTCCTCCGCTTTCGGATCTTCCCATCCTCGAGCACTGACAAGCACGGGATCAGAAACTCGTCCCAGGTCCTCGCGTTCACCTGCGTTCCTCTCTGCTACTTATCGTCCAAAGAATTGACGATGCGGACGGTCTCCATCGCCACGCGTGTCACACGCCCGATGAGATCCACGATGTAGCGCGGGTTGCCGACCTCGTCCGCCCAGTCATTCGGGTCATTGACAATGCCGGAGGCCTTATCCTTCTTCACCTGGTAACGGTCGATCAACCACGCGATCGCGGAGCGGGAGCCCAGCATGTATTCATTCGCCTCTGCTGGGATACCGGCGATGGTGATCTGCTTGTTGTAGATCAGCTTCGTGACATCGTTGACGTTCTTGCCGGTCTCCGGATCCTTACGCTTTGCCCAACGCATCTTGGTTACCCTCCAGGTTTCGCGGTCAGATTCATCCCCCTTGACCTGGATGTCCAGTGGCCATGGGTCAACGTTCTCATAATTGACGTGCAGGGCCATGAGCTCCTGCCCGGCTGCAGCGAACTTATCGAACTCAGTACGAGAACTTGGGGTCTCGATGTGAGGCAGCATCTTCTTCAGGTCGGCTGCATACTTGGTCCGGTACTCCGGATCATGCAGCTTTCCGTAGACGAAGTGGAAGATGTCATCGCCCGTGATGTCCGCACCTAGCGCATCACGGTAGATTTCCTTGATCTCGTCGGTGATATTGTCCTTACGCACATAGCCATCGACGACCTCACCGATCTGGCCATAGCTCGAGGACTCTCCTTCGCTTATCGACGCCCCAGCGCCGAACAACCCACCATCCGAAGCCTCAACCGGCTCCCACGTGAAGCGGGAGAAGAACTGGCCAGCGTTCGAACCGTAGAGAGCCAAGTCTGGAAGCAGCTTCGTTGCAAACACGGAAAATGGTTTCTCTGCGCCGGGGTTCAGCACGTAATAACCGATGTTGTGGTGGTGCTGCGTCGGGAACATCGATGGCAACTGGTACTGCCTATCGATCAATTCCTTCGCGAAGTAATTACGCTGTTTGTAGAACGGGCGGTACAACGACGTGTACACACGGTCCGGTTCAAACGAGATTTCGGTTCCGCGGGCTAGCTCCTGTTTCAGGTTGGCATTCCATGATCCCTGCGTGCTATCGACTAGCTCAGGGTGCTGCGCAAACAACGCGTCGACCCCCCGCTTGCTTTCTTCAAACCCTTCGTTTTGCAACAGGTCTTGCGCCTGGCGGTAGTTCGCAACGTGCGTCTCGATGTTTTCTATGAGTTGGGCGGTCGCAAAAGAATACGACCACGCATCACGCGCAGTTGAAAGGCCACGCGAATGCTCTTCAAAGAACTTCGTCGCATTACCCTTCTTCTCGCCGATGACCGGCCACATCGCGAACTCGTCGCTGCGCTGGTTCACCCAGTCACCGTGGAAGTTCGGGGTAATGGTCTGCCAGTCGACAGTATCGACGGTCGACGTGTCGACGATCTTCAGCTTTTCCTCGGCGGAGAGGTAGTCACCGATGTCGCGGTAGTGCAGCTGGAATCCGGACTCGTTGGAATCCTTAATACCGATGGTGATGGCTACCGTGTTCCGCGAGCCAGAGCCGAAGACCTTTCCACCCTCCCTGCGTGATTGTTCTCCAGCCGTGCGCTGGTTCCCTCGAAGGTTGAACACATATAGGTCCGTGAAGTCCTCAGCCATGGAGAGGCGCACACCATCCCCGGTGTTGCCGTCGATCCAGCCGCCATTAGATACGAAGGCGACCACGCCCTGGTTACCGATGCGGTCGGTCGCCCAGCGGAATGCACGCAGGTAGGAATCATAGAGCGAGTTCTTATTCGTCGCCGTCGACTTCGCCGCGTACGTCTCCGCAATCCGAGCATCCAGCGTCGGGTACTTCACATTCGCGTTGTTATCGTTCGCGCTCGTCTGACCCACCGAGTATGGCGGGTTGCCCACAATCACATTGATCGGGGCCTCCTTCTGCCGCACGATGCGCTCGTTGTTGTTCTTGAATACCGTCAGATCCAGGATGTCTCCTTCCTCGTGGATCTGGAAGGTATCCGCGAGAGCGATATTGCCGAACGGGACGTATTTCGGGACCGGCTCGCCGTTACGCTGGGCGGCCTCCTCGCGCAGGGCGTTATAGGTCGTCTCAATGTTCACAGCAGAGACGTAGTACGCCAGCAACATGATCTCCGTAGCGAAGAGCTCACTGGCGTACTTTCGCGCAAGGTCTTCCGGTTTGATAAGGCCAGATTGCAGGAGACGGACGGTGAACGTGGAAGTTCCAGCGAATGGGTCGAGGATGCACACGCCTTCGTCGGAAAGCCCCTTGCCGAAGTGATTCTGCGAAACTTCGTCCGCGGCTCGCAGGATGAAGTCCACGATCTCAACCGGGGTGTAGACGATGCCCAGGGACTCCGCCTGCTTCTTAAAGGCCTTCTGGAAGAAGCGCTCGTAAAGCTCCTTAATCACCTGCTGCTTACCGGAAGCGCTGGAAACCTCCGAGGCACGCACTCGCACGGAATCGTAGAACTTCTCCAGGGACTCTGTCTCCGTATCGAGATTCTCACGGGATAGTGCCGCGACCATCTTCTCCATCACCTGGGCAACCGGGTTGTGGGTGATGAAGTCGTGGTTCTCGAAGAGGGCGTTGAACACCGGCGCGGTGATGAGGTGCTGGGAGAGCATCGAGATGGCGTCGCCCTCAGTAATGCCCTCGTTGAGGTTATTGCGCAGTCCCTCGACGAACTTCTCGAACTCCCTGCGAAGCTTGCCGTCCGCTCCGTCCAGCAGAGCCCGGATGCGGGTGATCTGGTTCTCGGCGATGGTCGCCACATCGTCGGCCCAGTCCTCCCAATAGGTGCGGGTGCCGACCTTATCCACCAGCTTGGTGTACATCGCCTCCTGCCACCGCTCCAGGGAGAACAGGGCGATCTGCTGCGCCATGTCCTGGTCCGGCTCCGGCGAATCAGCCTGGGAGCGGGCCTCCGCCTGATCCAGCTGCTCCTTGGGGTTTGGCACATGGTCAACAGCGATCGGCAGTTCATCTGCCTGGCCCTCGTTCAACGCGATGGAGTTCACCTTCGCGTTGAAGCGATCATCGTGGGCTCGAAGAGCGTTGAGGATCTGCCACACAACCTTGAAGCGCTGGTTATCGTTCAACACCTGCGCCGGCGACACATTCGGGGCCACCGCCACCGGAAGGATGATGTAGCCATAGTCCTTGCCCTCGGACTTACGCATCACCCGGCCGACAGACTGCACCACGTCCACCATGGAGTTGCGCGGGTTGAAGAAGATCACCGAGTCCAACGCTGGAACGTCCACCCCCTCAGACAGGCAGCGCGCATTGGTGAGTACGCGGGTCTGGTCCTCGTCGGGCGTGGACTCCAGCCAAGAGAGCTTCGCCCCACGCTCCATCGCGTTCATCGCCCCATCCACGTGCTGGGATGCCACACGCAGATCCACGTTGTGCAGGGAGACGTCCCCCATCACCGCGGCCTCCCGGAGCTGCTGCTGATAAGCAGAAATCAAGGAAGGGAAAGACTCCGAGATCTGCTTCGAGGTCTTAATATCCCGGGCGAAAGCCACCGCGCGCTGCATCGGTGCAGCGTTCGTATCGAAGCCGCCCTTCTGGCCCTGCAGGTCGCCGGAACGCTTGGCCAGACCATTCCAGGCACCAATCATCGCCGAGGCCAAACTCAGGTTGAGCTGGCCGTCCTCGCCGCGGGCCATGGCCTCAGCAGCAACAGACTCATCCACCGTCATCACAAGGACGCGGTAATCAGTGAGCAGGCCCTTATCCACTGCTTCACCGAAGCCCAAGCGATAAAACTCTGGGCCGTACACGGCCTCATCATCCATGGAGGCAAGCTCCGCGGAATGCTCCGCAGCCTTGCCCTTGACCTGGTCGTCGAACAGACGCGGCGTCGCCGTCATGTACAACCGCTTCGCGGAACGGATGTAGTCCGCATCGTGGATGCGCACGAAGTTGGAGGCGTCCTCTCCAGCCAGGGTCACGCCCGTGGTGCGGTGAGCCTCATCGCAGATCACGAGGTCGAAATCATCCAGCCCCTCCTGCTGCGCGTCATGCACCGCAGGCAGCGACTGGTAGGTAGAGAAGACTACGTGCAGGCCCTTAGCCCGCTTCCCGGAGGCGAAACGCTCCGCGATCTGCGAGCCTTCCGTGGACACCGGGACCTCGAGGTCATAGGTGGCGATGTCCTCCGCGCTGCGGGAAACCTTGGCATCCGAGCACACCGCGAAGGTGCGCATGTCCATCCGGCCCTGGGCGGTCCACTCCTTCAACGTCTGAGAGAGCAGGGAAATGGATGGCACCAGGAACAGAACCCGAGCCTTACCACCGTTGTCCTCTGCAACCTGCTCCGCCAAGCGCAGCGCGGTAAAGGTCTTGCCCGTGCCGCAGGCCATGATCAACTTGCCACGATCGTGAGTACTGAAGCCCGCGATCGCACGGTCGATGGCCTCCTGCTGATGCGGGCGGGGCTCGAACGTCTCGCGACGGGAAAGGTTGATCTGCATGGCGCTATCACCCATCGCAGCGCCGGGGAAAACCACGTCCCAGTTGATTGGAGACTCGGAAATCGCCGACACGCCAATGCGGCTGGTGGGGATGACCTGGTTGGCGAGCATCTCCTCCGCATTGGAGGACCAGCGGTCGGTGGTGGAAATAATCAGGCGGCTGCCGAAGTGCTCCACGCCCTCTTCGGTCTCAAAGGTCCGGCCCGATGCTTCGAAGAAGGAATCGAGGTTCGACTTACTAATGCTGGTCGTCGGCAAGTAGAACTTGCACTGGATCGCGGTCCACGAACCGTCGTCCACGCGACGGGCGACCAGGTCGATACCGGTATCCGCTTTGCCGCCGTTGTAGCGCCAATCAGTCCAGCGGTAGACCTCATCAAACTGGGCCTTCAGCGTAGGGTCAGTGCGGAAATAATTGACCATCAGCTTCTCGAAAGCGATGCCATACGTCGCCTGCGGCTGATTATCGCGCAGCTGGGTGAGGACCTCGGAAAACTTCGCCATGGAGCCATTATGCCCCGTGACCGGAATCACTCAGTGAACGGCACGGGGTCTACGCCAAGGCCCCGCTGGGTTTAGGCAACGCCGCCGAACAGCGCACCCGCGCCGTAGGTGAGCGCCAGGCCCAGGCCACCACCGACGACCAGGCGGACCACCGAGCGGGGCACGCTGGTGCCGGCGATCTTCGCCGAAATCAGGCCAGTCAGGGCAAGGGAGAACATCGTCACCGCAGTGACCACCCAGGCCTGGGTACCGGTTGGAGCCACAAAGACCGAGATCATCGGCAGCGCAGCACCGGCCAGGAAGGACAGCGCAGAGAAGAACGCCGCCGCCCACGCGCTCGTCAGCTCGTTGGCATCAATACCCAGCTCCAGCTGCAGGTGGGCGCGCAGGGCGTCCTCCGCGTGAATCTCGCGGGCCGCCTCCACGGCCGTGCCCTTGCTGATCCCGTAACCGGAGAGAATTCCCGCGAGCTCCTCCAGCTCCTCCTCCGGGGCCTCCCGCAGCTCCTTCTTCTCCTTGGCGATCAGGGTCTGCTCGGTGTCACGCTGGGCGGACACCGACACGTACTCGCCCAAGCCCATGGAGACTGCTCCCGCGATGGTGGCGGCCAGACCCGCCATCAGGATGGCCTTATCCCCCGCCCCGGTGGCGATGACACCGATGAGCAGTGCCGCCACGGAGACGATGCCGTCGTTGGCGCCCAGCACACCGGCGCGCAGCGAGTTCATCTTCGCTGCCTCGTCGGAATCGTGAAGCTCCTGGTGAGCGCCAGGAACAGCGGGCTTGGTGGTTTTCCTCATGCCCGGAATTTTAGCCCACTGATTCACCAGGGCCGGACCTGCGACCGCTGCTATGCACCCGCACCATTGGGGCTCACTGCGTGACGTAGCTGCTGCTGCGCATAGTCGAACAAGATTCTTTCCTGCTCAATGCGCAAGCATCCGCCTGCAGACCGCCCCCGGAGATAATCCAAAGCCAAGCGCTCCCCGTAACTCAACAGCTCAGGATCAAACCGGCTAGGTTGCGGTTCCTCCACCGCAAGATCAACATGATCCCGAACCGTATCCAGGTCCATGAGAACAGAACGCGCGTGAGGCACGTATCGCCTCACGAGTTCCAGGATGTAGAACCCATACGAATCCAGATCGCCCCAATAAAGAACGTCTATCTCCCCTAACGATGGGACCTGCTGGACGATCCTGGCAGCGTTCAATCCACCACCGAAGATCGCCACTGTCGCAGGCAAGTCGGGCAAGGCAAGGAAACTCTGGTGATTTTCGACGATAAGAACCCGCTCCCCAGGCGTTTCACCCAGCTCAGCCACCGGGCACGCTAGATATCGCATCCCGCTAATATCCAGCGCCGGGTCAAGGCTGCGGACCTCTACCAACTGGGGTTTAGACTTAAAATTCAATGGGCCGACTACCGCTTCAACGACCGCCCTATGCGCCTCGAACCACTTGCTATCGACGCCAAAGATTGGCAGTTCGCGAATATAAAAGTCGCTGACCTCATGTTCGTGGACCCACCGGACAACAGCGATGAACTGTTCCACGGTCACGTCGCCCCAGTCTTCCCATGATGAAAGGTGCCTGATGAGTTCTGGGCGAACGCTTTCCCCCAACTCCATGCAGAAACGGCCCAAGACCGCCTGAAGACGTTGCCAATGATCAAGCTTGCCCGCCACGCGAGCCGCAGTATCCGCATCGGAGAGAACAACACGCCGGGGCAGCGAATACGTCCCCAAGTAGCTGAGCTTTTTATCCTCCCACTCAGCGGTAATTGAACTGCGGTTCCACTGTGCCACCCATGCTCGCACGGCAGCGCCGTCATCACGCTCTGCCGCCCTTCCAGTCGGCGGATCCAGGTTGATGGTCAGCGTCTTGAATTCCCCGGCCAACCAGCTGCGATGGTTACGCGAATAA
Source organism: Corynebacterium sp. UMB4614 (assembly GCF_030217065.1). Taxonomy (NCBI): domain Bacteria; kingdom Bacillati; phylum Actinomycetota; class Actinomycetes; order Mycobacteriales; family Corynebacteriaceae; genus Corynebacterium; species Corynebacterium sp. UMB4614. The sequence goes on along the minus strand of NZ_JASONC010000001.1, from coordinate 52,002 downwards.
AAGACCGCAGCGCGTTGGCGCACCTGATCAGGAGTCTTCATCCTGCACCTCCTCGATCGTCAAAGAACTCGTTCGAGATCGCTTCCGGTCTGGGCATTCCACCATCAGCACACCCCCGATATAGTCCTGCACGGTCTGCAGCAGCTTCTCGGGCGTGGCCAGAATCATGTGAAAACCAAAGCGGCGGAAGGCCTCCATCGCAGCCCGGGTGAACTCCGTATCCGCACGGTCAAAAGCCTCATCCAGAACAATGGTGCCGAATCGCGGGTAAATATCCTCCCCCACCCGGACAATGGATTTCTTTTCTTGCGCGGTCGGCAGGCCCATCCCAGTCAGTCGGTAACGCAAGGCAGCAGCCAAGCAGAAGGAGGACAGCTTTTGGGCTTGGCCACCTGAAAGACCTTCCGATGAGTCATAGACCGCACCACGCGCTCCATCCTCGCTATATTCCACGCCCAGGAACTTCACGTGTTGCCTCGTGTCCAGGCGCAACTGGCGATCACGAGTTGATGTACCGTCCGAGACCGTCACTGCGTCGATCACCGCCTGCAGCTTTTGGAATCGTTGCTCGCTCTCCTCCTGATCAACATCATTGATAATCCCAGCCAACGCAGAATCCAGCAGCTCAACGAAATCGCGGGCGATCGCAGGCTGTGCTTCCCGCACCTCGATCGTCAGGTAAGCACCCGGATAGAACTCAACCTCAGCGAGCGAATCATTAATCATCTGGATCGAGCTGCGCGTCTTTGCTGCCGCATCACGGATCAGCCGCCGCAGGCGCCCAAGATGCTTGTGGGTTTCGTCTTGCAGCATGTCCCGGAAACGCTGTTCGAAACGTGGCAAATCGTCTGCCTCAAGCCTGCCCAGTTCCTGGAGAAAGTCCTGCTCCCACTCCATGTCCGCCTTGAGGTCGCCCGCTCGATCCGGCCAGCGCACCAAGTAGAGGTTCATCGCGTTCACCAAGTCGCCACCATGTTTGGTAAACCGAGCATTGAGCTCTGCAAGTTGATCCTCAATACCGCGAACGAGCTGAGTGCTGAGCGCATCGATGTTATTGGGCCGGATGGTGCGATCGATAGCCTTGCAACGTTCTGCCAGACGAGCCGCAACGTCCTCGGAGACGGTCTTCCCACCTCGGCGATTCCGAACCCTCTCAAGCGTTTCCTCTGCCTGCTCCAGGCGAATTTTGAAGCCGCTGAGCTGATTACGCAGCGCCATGACCTGCTCCTCAACTTTGTCGAGAGCAGCTTCGACACTCTTCAACTTCGCCTTCAGCTGAGCCAGCTCGGCGTTCCCATCAGTGAGTTCATCCACGTCGCGCTGGGCTTCCGCAAGCTCCTGGGCCACCGATGACACGTCGATATCCTGAAAACGCTCCGTCTCCAATAGCCGCTCGATCGTAGCTATTTGGGCACGCCGTTTCTCCTGGCCAGCCGCGATGGTCTTGCGTTGACGTTCAGCGTCTTCAAGTTTCGCCACAATGGAGCGCACCGATGCTTGGAGAGCATCAATCTTGTCAGCGAGGTTGCCCCACAGCACCCAGTTCGAACGGTCATCGATTCGGCGGCGATCATCCTTAATGTGGTCGTTGCGGTTATGCTTCACCTGCCCCTTCGCAGTCACCGCCCGCCGCGCGGCACGAAACTCTTCCACAGAGTCACAGCACAGGTAATCGAAATTCATAGAAAGTTGAGTCTGGATCCAGTCGTGATACCTCCCGGGTTTCACGTTGATTTTCAGCCCCAGCGAGTTCGGCATAAAACGCGACGGGCGCTGTTCTTCCAGATCCCGCGTGAACCGGGTGTAGCTCACCTTCGCACCAAGGTAGGTCCCATCAATAGCCGAAGAAACCCGGTCATAATGTTCATCTGGAACGAGGATCCGCCGAGCAAAACCACCCATCACCCGTTCTGCGGTTCCCTGCCAGTGGCCTTCACCAGGCCTCATGCTCACGAGGTCAGCGATGAATGGAAGATCAGACTCCCGCACCCCAGACCGCTCCGCAATCAAGGCTCTCGCCCGGAGCAGCCGGTTATCCATGGCCGATTCGTATTTACGCAACGCTTCAAGCTCCGCGATGCGCTCTTTCTTGTTCTCGCCCAGCTCGTGAACTCGCACATGTGCTTGGGCTAGCTTTCCGTCTTCCGTTTCATACGCAGCGCTCAACCGCTCCCGCTCTTCACGCAACTGAAGAACGAGGTTGGTGAATTCCTCCGCGCTCCCGGGCTTTGTAGCCCCAATGGATTTGAGCCGGGAGTTGAATGCTTCTTCCTCCTTGGTCACTCGCTCCAGCCGGTCTTGCAGACGGTCGCGACGAGCTTGTGCAGAAACCAAGGCCGAATCCTGTGCGCCATGAATCAACGCGCGCAACTGGTCTGCTTGCGCCCGGTGCGCCTCCCGCACCCCGGTGGCTTCTTCGATCGTCGCGCTGACTGCTTTGATCTCGGAGGTCCGCTGATCCCGCTCCTGCTCGGCAAAGCGCTGCCGCCACTCGTCGACGAATGTTTCGACGCCGTCCCGGTCTTCTTTCACCCTGGTCAGGCTGTCTTCGACCTCTGCGCGCTTCTCTGCCGCCACGCGTACCGGTACCAGTTGCTCGATCTGCTTACGAGTTTTCACCACCGACTCATACGCCGTACGTAGGTCTGTGAAGTTCTCCGCTGCTTGCTCCGCGATCTCGAAGGTTTCTGGTTCGGGCAGCATGAAAGTACGCATCAAGTGGTTAAGATCGCCGAGTGTTTTGGCTGATTGCGTTCGGTTCAGCAGGTCCAAAGCGCCGGCATCCGCGATCCCCACTGCTCGGCGCAGTGCCAAGCTGAACTTCGGGTGATTTCGACTAACGTGCAGGGCATCACCGTACGTCTTCTTCGCCTCGGTAACCGGCAGGTTCTTCTGCGCCAGATCCTCAAACTCCGTCAGATCGGCGTCCCGAGGAAGCAAAATATAGAGGTCTGTGATCTCCTGACGCGAGTAAGCATTTGCGGGCAAAAACATCAACCGGCACGCTGTTACAGTCTCCCCCGCCCCGTCGCTGTAGCGTAGAGCGACGCCCGTCCACGTCGCACCTGTTCGGAGATAGGACTGCGTAAGTTCGTCTGCCTCGATCGAATGCTCGCGGCGCCAGGCGCCGCGGCAGTAGGTAACCAAGTTACGACCCGAGTGCGCTTGGTTATCCGCTGCAGCGTTGAAACGAATCTTGCCGGGTGGAACAAGAATCGTCGAAATCGCATCAATTAGCGTCGATTTACCGGAACCTGAAGGGCCCGTAATGAGGAAGCCTTCCCGTGGCACCTCGACACAGTGGAGGTTGTCGAACGTTCCCCAGTTATAAACCTGGATTTGGGAAAGCCGGAATTGGCCAGGCAGAGTCGTCGTCATTCTTCTTCCTCCAGGAGAGCACGGAAAGACTCGGTGACAGCAGCGATCTCTTCGCTAGAAAAGATGATGCGCAGCACCGGAGATACCTCGAAACGCCCCTCGGTCGGGGTGCTGGCGATAATCGAGTAGTTCTTCAGCTTGTTCCACGCTGCAGTAAAACGCTTACGCTGCGTGGACTTATCTGTGCCGGCGTGCCCTTGATACGGCAGGGTCGCCTCAAAAACCTCGCCCTCATCCACGATGGTTCGCTCGTTGGGGCTCGTCGTCACCAGTTCACGGCGCAGGTGGAGGATCACCACCGTGTCCATGAAAGTCAATGACTGTTTACGCAGCAACGCACGCTTTTCAGGGACATCCGCTTCCCACGCCTTTGTGTAGGCAACCCCCGCGTTCTCATCGAGGATGAGGGTGAGGAAGAGGTTATCCAGCTGTTGGGCAAGGATCTCCCGTGAGTTGGATATCGCAGTGAAGACCTCCGGCGATTTCACGCTCGACACGTATGGGCCACGGATGAGTTCCGCCAGGGCACGACGCTGCAAACCTGTCAGGGTTCCGGTATCGCCTTCATACAGTTTATTTTCCATCTAAACGCGCCCAACCTTCCTCCGAAATACGAAACGTTCATACCGTGCTTGGTACCTTTTCCCGCTTGGTCTCTCCCACTGCAGGATTTCCGTACCGTCGGACCTTTCACCGTGATCATGCGCAAGTTTGATGAGCCCCACCACACTCGCTAGCCCCTGGGTAGCAGGATGTTCTTCCAAAACTTCCCGAATCGATGCTTGTCCCTTACTACCGACCACATCGTTGATTGCGACGCGCAGTTCCTGCCAGTCAATTTCTGATTCCCGGATGCGCTGACGCATCTGTTCGAAATCGATCTCGCCCGACTCGTTGACTTCCATCGAGCGCTCGATGCGGTATTCCTTAGGATTGTGTAGTTCCCAACTGGACAGCGACGTCGGTTGCCGCGTCGTCAGCTCAAGCTCGTAGCCGACCTTCTCGTAGGGCGCGATCCCTCGTTTTGCGAGCTCGAGTGCTTGCTGCTGCGCCTGATTGATTGCCCGCGTGAGCGCCTGCTGCGATTCTGCTTCTCGGGACTGCACGAAACGCCTGAGCGACCGAGATAGGCCCGTGAGCGAGGTATGTACCTGCCCCGAGGAGGAATCCAGCATGTCAACTAATTGAGCGATCTCAATCCGCTCTTCCGGGCCTAGCTGCTCCATGAAGTCCCGAGATTGCACGGCATCCATCACGGCATCGAGCTGCTTTGATTGCTCCGGATCAAGGAAAAGCTCATAGAAGGAGTTGAAGGCTCGCCCTGCCTCCGACTCTGCGATCAGATCAACACCGCGGAAGACATTGTCCAGCACCTCACCAGCGTTGAGTTGCCCTTCGACGAGCGATTCTCGAAGTTCGTGATCGACATTTTCAACCTCCTCTCGAACGCGGGAGAAGTCGGTGGGCAAATCCCTAGCCAGGGCGAGGATTTCCCGCGCCCTCTCCACTGCCTCCTCGTCGGAAATCACGCCGACACCGTTGATGCGGATGTTGTCGATACGAGCTTGGATCTGATCCCGCTGGGCCTCCAGTCGGCTAATCGCCCTCGCCTCGTCGGGGTCTGTTTCAGCTGCGAGATCCTGAAGATTATTGAATAGGGTGCCGAGGCGGGATTTGGTCACCACCCGCTGAGGACTGATCAACTGCTGCACATAATCGATGGCAACGTGAGCGTCCGTAGTGAGCTCGTAAAACTCCTCCCTCGAGCCCTGTGGACTGCGCCGCGTGAGGTATCCGAGCTTCACCCAGTCGTTGATATAAGCAACGGCCGACTTGGGCAGTTCCAAATTGGTTTGTTCCCGAATATCGATCAGCAACGATTCCACTGCGAGAGTGAGATCGGTTCCGGCGATCTGGCGATTACTTCCTTCGAAGACAGCACTTAAGACAGAAAGAACAGCTGGGGCGTTATGGGCACGAAGCATCGCCCAAGCAGGCACCGAGTCCGCAAGGCGGATCATCGCCAACGCATCTGCCACCGCGGTTGTCCGATTCATGTGCTCAATCTAACAACCGCTGCAGACGAGGATCCGGAAATATCGAACATTTCGCCGCCAATGGAAGCGTTCGATCCTCCTCTACCCGACTGCAAGGTGGTCCTGCCCTGCAAGAAAAATCTAGCGAAGTGCACTGGTTAGCCCACTCCTCCCCCGCGCCCCGCCGTCACAACTTGGGCTAGCCTCGGGGCAACCAACCCCGCTCCCGGTGCGTGTGCCCAACCACATCGCAGGCCAGACCCGCCACACGGCAACGCCACAGGCCCCCGGAGCACGGGCCCAAAGAGAAAGGAACGCAACCATGGAACTGAACCGCGACAAGGGCGAGGAGTTCGTCCGCGAGACCCAGACCCCAGAATCCGCCGCCGCGTGGAAGAAGCAGCTCGACGAGTTCGCGCCCGGCGCGTCCGACTGGGTCGTCGAAGCCGTCTTCGGCGGAACCTACCAGCGCGAAGGAATCACCCTGCGCGACCGGCAGATGCTGAACATGGCAGCCCTGGCCGCGATGGGTGGCGTCGAACCACAGCTGACCGGCCACATCAAGACCGCCGTGGACGTCGCGGGCATGAGCCCCGAAGAGGTCGCCGAATGCTTCGTGCACCTCATGCCCTACGTCGGCGTGCCGAAGACCCTGGCCGCGATGCGCTGCATGAAGGCCGCGCTCGAAGACTAAAGCCCCGCCCCTCACAGCACCCCATGGAATAAGGGCACCCTAAGTAGCGTTATGCTCCTTGAGAACGATGAAACACACACGTGACTAGGTGATTCTAAGGAGAGCGCACACCACGGTGGCTGAGAAGGACACGCACGCAGAAAGCACACGCCAGGAGCTCACACAGCAAGGCGCCGAGCAACGAGGGGACCAGCAGCAGAGCAACAAGCAGCACGGCACCCAAAAACGGGACAAGCAGCAGGACCCCCAGCAACAGGGCGCCCCGCAGCCCGGCGCCACGAAGGCCACGGTCCAGTCCCCGGGCACCTATCCCCCGGGCGAAGACCCGCGCCGCTGGAAGGTCCTGGGCGTGATCCTCACGACGATCTTCATGTCGCTGATCAGCGTGTCCATCATCAACGTGGCCCTGCCCTCCATCCAGCAGGGCCTGGGTGCGACCGAATCCGACATCCAGTGGGTCCTCGCCGGCTACACCCTGACCTTCGGCGTCGTCCTCGTCGCCGCGGGACGTGCCGGCGACCTGCTCGGCCGCGGCGGGATCTACCTCATCGGCCTCGGCATCTACACGATCTCCGCCATCGCCGCGGGCTTCGCACCCACCGCCGAAGCCCTCAACGTCACCCGCTTCATCCAAGGCATCGGCGCCGGTCTGCTCAACCCACAGGGCGTGGGCATGATCCAGCAGTACTTCCGCGGCAAGGAACGCGGCCGGGCCTTCGGCTGGTTCGGCACCGTCGTGGGCGTGGCCGTGGCCATCGGCCCCACCCTGGGTGGCTTCCTCATCCGACTCGGCGGGCCCGAGCACGGCTGGCGCTGGACCTTCCTGGTCAACGTCCCCTTCGGCCTGCTGGCCTTCGCCCTCGCCCTCCTGTGGTTCCCCCGCCCCCTGCTGGGCCGCGTCAAGGACCCGGTCACCGGCCGCAACGTCGGCGTCCTCCGTGCGGTCCGCAGCCTCGACCCGATGGGCTCCCTGCTGCTGGGCCTGACCGTCCTGGCCTTCCTCTACCCCTTCGTGGAACACAACGGAAGTGCCCGCAACTACCTGCTGCTGCCCGTCGCCGCCCTCCTGCTTCTCGCCTGGCTGGCCTGGGAGCGCCACGTGAAAACCACCAAGCCCTTCGAGCCGATGGTGGACATGCAGATCTTCCGCTTCCCCAGCTTCCGGCTGGGCACCATGCTCGCGGGCGTGTACTTCATGGGCATCACCAGCATCTGGGTGCTCGTGGCCCTCTTCTTCCAAAACGGCCTCGGCCACAGCGCACTCGTCGCCGGGTCCGTGGGCATCCCCGCGGCAATCAGTAGCTCTTTCTCCGCCAACTGGGCGGGCAAGCGGGTCGGCGATCGCGGCCGCACGGTCGTCATCCAGGGCATCACCGTGGCACTGACCGGCATTGCGCTGACAATCCTCGCGCTCGTGCTGCACCACACCGCCGGGATCTCCGAGTGGTGGATGGTGCTCACCCTCTTCCTCGTCGGCACCGGCCAGGGCGCGGTCATCGGCCCGAACCAAACGCTCACGCTCGCAGACGTCCCCCTCAACTACGCCGGCAGCTCCGGCGCCGTCCTCCAAACCGCACAGCGCATCGGCACCGCGGTGGGGCTGGCGTTCATCACCGCGATCGTTTTCGCCAGCGCTAGCGCGATCAACTGGACGCTCGGCACCGCCATCGGCTTCGTCACCATCGGGGTACTCATGGGGATCGGCCTGCTCATCGCGCTCTACGACAACCGCACCCGCGCCCGCCAGGCCCAGTAGCGCTTCTTTTTTGAGGACGTCCGTCCCCTCGCGGTTGTTGTTCAGGACGTCGGGGCCGGACGTCACCGTGGGGCGAAACGATGCGACGTCGCGGTGGGGCGTCAGTTCCGCGCCCTGCCAGCCCCGCGGATCTCCGCGATGGGCACGTCCTGTTCGATGCCCCAGGCCTCCCACTCGGCGGCGGTCTTGGCTCGGAAAGTCGCCGCGAACTGCTCCTCGGTGCCGTCCACACCCAGCAGCTGCATGGCCCGGGCCATGAAGTGCGGCTCCAGGGCGGCGAAGGCCACGTAAGTGGGTGCACCGCCAGCGGGTGCGGCCTCGTAGATCCGGTAGCCCGGCAGCGCTCCGCCCAGCAGGCCGCCCGGCGCGCTCAGACCGAACTGCGCGGGCATCGCGAAAGCCTCCGCCGCATCCGCGAGCGCGACCTCGTGATAGCCACCCCCGCCAGCGGCGGTGCCGTCACCTTGCTCCTCAGCGCCCTGGCTTTCCACGCTTTGACCGCCCGCACCCGGCCCTGCAGAGTCCTCACCCGCATTCCGGCCCAGCAGCAGCGCCAACGCCGCCTGCACCGCAAGCTCTGCACCCGCCAGATCGGCCACGGGCACCGTCGGCATCGCCGGTGGCAACAGCGTGCCCGCATGGGCCTGGTAGGTCAGATCATGACCGGCAAGATCGGCGTCGTCCCCCGAATGGCCAACGATCGCGACCTGACAAAGCCGCGGATACGCCGAGTGCAGCTCGTCCCAGGCGAGCCCCAGCCGCGCGAGCGCGGCGGGCCGGGAGGAAGTGATCAGGACGTCGCAGGTGGAAAGCAGCTCCTTTAGCTGGCCGCGGTCCGCTTCCTCCTTGAGGTTCAGCTGCACCACGTCCTGGCCCGTACAGAGCCACTCGTAATACTGCGGCGCGGCCTGAGCCATGAGGTCCCCGGTGGGCCCCTCGATCTTGGTCACGCTCGCGCCCATCTCAGCCAACCTGCGGGCCGCGATCGGACCCGGCAAATTGGGCGCGAGGCTCAGCACATTGACTCCGCGAAGCACGGTCGGCGGTACTGGCAAAGGCACAACAATCCCCTCCATTTTTCGGGCGCATTTGATCCCAAAAACTACACTGTGACGGAACTCACATATAGCGATAGTAGCAACCGGAGATGGCTGCGCCTGCGTTTCGCGAGTGACGCGCATCACTGCATGTCTCCGCCGGTTCCCAGCCCGCTGCCACGGTTTTCTGCGGCGCCACTACCCCCCGCACGAAAAGCACCCTCAACACCCGGGCTTTTCACAGTTTGCGCAAGAAATCGCCCCGCACGCTGCGCTTTTTCCGTATCGTGGAAAACCGTGCCCCTCGGCGCGACGCGGAATAATCCCCGCCAATCGCCCCCGCACCCGGGTCAGCAGACCAGCGCGGCACACCGCGCACGCAACAGATGCTGAGAGGCTGCCGAACACGATTCTGGAGAGAATGCTTCTGGAATTCCTTGTCCGAGGCCGCAGCACAGGTGGCCGTCGAAACAAATGGAAAGGATTGAGTACCCCTTGACCAGCTCAAGCACGGAGAACTCAAACACTACTGACCAGGCATCCGCCAACCCGACCCGCATCGACTTCCTCTACCTCAACGAAGAAGAGATGGTCGACGCTGGCGTCACCGACCTCGCCGCGTGCGTCGAGACGATGGAGGAAACCCTCATCCTGCTCGCCGACGGCGACTACCGCATGGCAGGCGCGTCCGCGAACTCCCACGGCGCGCAGATCAACTTCCCGGACAACCCGGAGCACGAAGGCATGCCCGCCAACGGCCCGGACCGCCGCTTCATGGCCATGCCCGCCTACCTCGGCGGCCGCTTCCGCAACTCCGGTGTGAAGTGGTACGGCTCCAACGCCGATAACCGCCAGAACGACCTGCCGCGGTCCATCCACCTGTTCATCCTCAACGACTCCGTCACCGGCGCACCGCTGTCCGTGATGTCCGCGAACCTGCTCTCCGCCTACCGCACCGGCTCCGTCCCGGGCGTGGGTGTCAAGCACCTCGCGCTCGAGAACGCCGAGACCGTCGGCATCGTCGGCCCGGGCGTCATGTCCCGCACCATCCTGGGTGCCGCACTGACCCAGCGCCCAAGCATCAAGAACGTCAAGATCAAGGGCCGCTCCGCAGGCTCCACCCAGCGCGCCGCCGACTGGATCAAGGAGAACTACCCGCAGCTCGAGGACGTCCGCATCGTGGACACCGAGGAAGAGGCAATCCGGGACTCCGACATCGTCATCACCGGTACCTCCACCTCCCCGGACGGCCCGTCCGGCTTCCCGTACCTGAAGAAGGAATACCTGAAGCCAGGCGCCCTGCTGCTCATGCCAGCAGCCGCCCGCCTCGACGACGAATTCGTCCAGTCCGACGACTGCCGCCTCGTCGTCGACTACACCGGCCTCTACGAAGAGTGGTTCAACGAAAACGGGCCGGACGTCACCTACGAGCGCCTGCTCGGCATCCCGGGCAACCGCTGGTGGGACATGAAGGAAGAGGGCACCCTACCTGCAGACAAGCTCGTCAACATCGGCGACATCGCCTCCGGCAAGGCACCAGGCCGCCAGAACGACGACGAGATCTTCTGCTACTCCATCGGTGGCATGCCCGTCGAGGACGTCGCCTGGGCCACCGACGTCTACGAAAACGCCCTGAAGAAGGGCATCGGCACCAAGCTCAACCTCTGGGACACCCCACGGTTGACCTAAAGCCTGCGGCAACAGACCGCACGCAGCAACGCCCGGTCGTCACAGCACTGACCGGGCGTTTTCCCTACCATTGGTAGTGAGAACTGAATACACAACTGAATAACGCACGACTTGCACACCACAAACGCCAAGAAGCGAAGTGAAACCCCATGGGTAAGTTCAAACCCGGAAGCGAACACACCACCCCAGAAGGCATCCAGAAGTTCATCCGCGACGAAGAAATCCGCTGGGTGGACGTCCAATTCACCGACGTGCCAGGCATCGAACAGCACCTCACCGTGCCAGCATCCGCCTTCGACGAAGACGCAATCCAGGAAGGCCTCGCATTCGACGGCTCCTCCATCGCCGGCTACACCAGCGTCGACAACTCCGACATGATGCTGCTGCCCGACCTCGAGACCGCGTTTGTGGACCCCTTCCGCAAGTCCAAGACGCTGAACGTGAAGTTCTTCGTCCACGACCCGCACACCCGCGAACCATTCAGCCGCGACCCGCGCAACATCGCACGCAAGGCTGAGCAATACCTCGCGGAACTCGGCTTCGCCGACACCTGCAACTTCGGCGCCGAGGCGGAGTTCTACATCTTCGACTCCGTACGCTACGACTCCACCACCAACAAGTCCTTCCACGAGGTGGACTCCGTCGAGGGCTGGTGGAACTCCGGCGCGAAGGAAAACCCGGACGGCTCCCGCAACCTGGGCCACAAGGTGCGCACCAAGGGCGGCTACTTCCCCACCGCGCCCTACGACCACATGCAGGACCTCCGCGACGAGATCGGTGAGCACCTGCAGGACGTCGGCTTCGACGTCGAACGCTCCCACCACGAGATGGGCTCCGGCGGACAGCAGGAAATCAACTACCGCTTCAACACCCTCCTGCACGCCGCGGACGACATGCAGACCTTCAAGTACGTCGTGAAGAACACCGCGAAGTTCAACCAGAAGTCCGCCACCTTCATGCCCAAGCCGCTCGCCGGCGACGGTGGCTCCGGCATGCACATCCACCAGTCCCTCTGGAAGGACGGCCAGCCGCTGTTCCACGACGAGAACGGTTACGGTGGGCTCTCCGACATGGCCCGCTACTACATCGGCGGCATCCTCAAGCACGCCGGTGCCGTGCTGGCGTTCACGAACCCGACGATGAACTCCTACCACCGCCTGGTGCCGGGCTTCGAGGCGCCGGTGAACCTGGTGTACTCCCAGGAGAACCGCTCCGCCGCGATCCGCATCCCGATCACCGGGTCCAACCCGAAGGCCAAGCGCATCGAGTTCCGTGCGCCGGACCCGTCGGGTAACCCGTACCTGGCGTTCACGGCTGCGATGATGGCTGGTTTGGACGGCATCAAGAACCGCATCGAGCCAGGTGATCCGGTGGATAAGGACCTCTACGAGCTGCCGCCGGAGGAGCTGAAGGACATCCCGACCGTGCCGTACTCCCTGGACGGGGCGCTCGAGGCGCTGGAGGAGGATCACGACTTCCTCACCGCCGGCAACGTGTTCACCGAGGACCTGATCGAGGCACACATCCGGTACAAGTTCGACGAGGAGATCATGCCAGCCCGCCTGCGCCCGACGACGCAGGAGTTCGAGCTGTACTACGACTGCTAGTTGGTTTTCCGCTGGCTGGTGGCCGGTGGACGGGCTGGTGGCCGGCGGTCGGTTGGGTCGGCGGTCGGTTGGCTGCTGGTCTGGCTGACCGCTGACCGCTGATCAGCTGACCGGCTTACCGCTGGCCGCTTTGAGGGCGGGCCGCGCTGCTGGATTCCCAGTGGCACGGCCCGCTTTTCGTGCGTTTTGCGCCCTCTTTTATACGTTTTGCAGAGTTTGATGCGCGAATGGGGCGCACACTGAGCCCCCACGGCTCGTTTTGGGCTGTGGAATGTCACAAAACCCGCAAAAAATGACACGCCACGGCCCAAAACCAGGTTCACCGCCCGCTAGTTGGTGTGTTTTGCAGAGTTTGATGCGTGTCCCCCACCCGGTTCGTACGTTTTGCAGAGTTTGATGCTGCTTTTCAGCCCGATTTCCGGCATCAAACTCTGCAAAACACGAGAGGTCAGGAACACAATCTGCAAAACGTTCGGGAAGGAGGAGTTCTTTCGCGGGCCGCTAGCCCGTCGGGACCGCCACGCGCGCCCCGATGTCGGACCCCTTCTTCACGTTGTGGGCGTCGGCTCCCGAGCCCCGTGAAGATGGCCCACCCCGGCGGTGGCGTGCGGGGCGTGGGGCGTTACTATGCCCTGCGTGACTAAGAAGTTTCGGCAACTCCCGCCGCCGGGCCCCGCGTGGGGCGGCAGCCTCATGGGCACCTCGATCGTCGCGCGCCTGCTCGTCGAGAAGGACATGATGATCGGCGCCAGCATCTTCGCAGCGATCGCGTGCGTGATCCTCGTGGCGCTGACCATCGGCTTCGCCCGCTACCGGCAGCCGAGCTTCCAGCGCACCACCGTGGCCGAGTGGTCAATGTTCTTCATCGGCATTCTGGCGCTCGGGGCTGCACTCTCTGGTCTGACGGACGTCCCCACCTACCGCCTCATCGGGTTCTGGATTGGCGCACCCGTCACCACCGTGACGTGGGCGATCCAGCTATCCCGCTTTTCTGGGACACCACGGTTCACATGGGGATTGCCGCTGGTCGGGCCGATGATTTCGGCCTCCGTGGCGGGCTGGCTGGCCCGCGATTACGGGCAGATATACCACGTTATGGGCACCGCGTTTTTCGTGATGTCGCTGCTCACCGCCGTGCCGGTCTTCGCGCATGTCTACTGGGCGGCGTGGCACGGCGAGGTGGATCTTTCGGGCCCGAATTCCGCAACCGCGTGGGTGCCACTCGGCGTGATCGGGCAGTCTACGACCGCGATGCAGATCCTCTACCCCAGCACGACGTCGGTGTACTACGGCTACGTCGCGCTCGTGCTTGCTATTCCGCTGGCGATCTACGCGATGGTGACCTTTTACCCAAACGTGGCGCGCTGGGTGGATTACTCCCCAGCGTGGTGGTCGTGCACCTTCCCACCGGGCACCGTCAGCATGGGCGGCCACCAGGTTGCACTGGTCAATGGTTCGGAGTGGCTGGACGCGGTCGCGCTGGCGATCCCCTTCCTGCTTCTGGCGCACTGGACGGCCTGCTCGAGCAGGTTCCTCGGCTGGGTTGCTGAGGGCCGCCGCGGTTCCACCGCCTAGCCCCTTGCGCGGTAGTTCCCCGGCAACCTAACCCCGGCCGCGCCTCTCCTCACGGCCCGCGCGTGGCCCGTTTTGGGCTGTAGCATGCCACAAAACCCGCAAAAACTGACACGCCACAGCCCGAAAGCGGGTTCGCGGCTACCGGTGGTCAGAACGCATCGCTGAGAGTCCTCTAACACCCGCACCCCACCCGAGCACGAACCCCGGCCGCGGCGCGGCCAGGTCCCGTGCCCCCTATGCGCGTTTTGCAGAGTTTGATGTCGCTTTTGGACCGATTTCTAGCATCAAACTCTGCAAAACATGAAAGAGGTGAGTGGAAAGCAGGAACACACTCTGCAAAACGTGAATAGGGTGCGCGCTGGAGGTAGCGCACAACCCCGTGTGTGCTGGTACGCGCACGCGGCGCGCAAATGATGGGCGTGCTGCGCCCCCTCCTCCCAGCCCATTTTGGGCTGTGGAATGCCACGAAACCCGCAATAACCGACACGCCACAGCCCAAAACCGGGGTTGTGGCCGGGGCAGCTGGGGTGGGTGGCCTAGAGGCCGGGACTACCCCTGGCAATCCGGGGGCTAGCGCTCAGCCACGCCGTCTCGCGGCTCCGGGGCCACGCCTGGCAGCTCGGGGACCACCGCTGGCATGGGGCGGCGTTCCTTCCTCAGCGCCCACGCCAGCACCAGCCCGGACACCACGCACACGACCACAGCAAACATCGGTACGCCGGGCCACGGCGCGGCGATGTTGACGTCCAAAACCATGAGCACCGCCCCAACACCGTAGGCCGCAACGAAACTACCCAACGCTGCAACAACGCACGCCCGCGTCCCCCGCGCACCGGAGACCGCGCCCAGTGCGGTGCCTGCCACCGTGCCCATCAGGAAACTGAGGAACACGCACAGTCCGGTCAGCGCAAACGTCCCCACCGGCATGCCAGGGCCGTCGCTGGCGTAACGCACGCCGCCGGCAACCTCGTAGCCGTGCGCCTGGACAGTGAAGGAAGCAAAGTCCTGGTAGAAGGTCGGATTCCGATCCGCCACAATAATCATCAGCGTGACCAGGACCGCGGCCAGAAGCGACACCACCACAGCAGACACGGCCGCGGACCGCACCCAGCGGGTCGATCTCACCCCGAAATCGCGCAGCCGCACCGAACGCGCGGCCGTCATCGCGAACAGCACCGCGAGCACGAGAATCGCGAGCATCGTGTTCTCCGTCCCGCGGGAAACAACCAGGCCGCCGAAACCGGCGAGCAGAATCGCTCCCGCGCTCACGCCAAGGAAGGTCCGCGGGTTCGTGGCGCTAAAAACTCCGAGTGTCATTGTGCGCTCCTTTCGATATAAGCGCTGGTACTGGCCAGGTCGATGAGTTCCGCGGGGTCGAGATAGCTCACCTCTACGCCGAGGGTGCGCGCATGCTCGGCAGCCGACGCGCTCAGCGGTGCGGCAAGCACGAGCTCAGTGCGCTCTCCCAGGGTTTTCCGCGAGAACACGGGCAGATCCGCAGCGATCTGCCCCACCTGCTCCGTGCGCCCGCGCAGCACCGGGTGGCACGTGCGCAGCTGCTCGACGTCGAAGGGACCGTGGGGTTCGTGGTCGTGGATAACGATCAGCGTCTCCACCAGGCCCGCGAGGTCCTGGGAGTGCTGGGAGGTCAGGACGATCGTCCGTTCCGGGGCTGCGGTGTTGGGTAGGACGACGTCACCGCCGTCGGTGATGGCTGCGTCCGCGGCGGCGTCGTCCGTAACGGCGTCGATGAACATGCTGCGCAGACGGTGACGGAACTCAACGTCCAGGCCGTTGAAAGGTTCGTCGAAGAGGAGCGCCGGTTGGCCGGAGGCGAGGGCTGCGGCGGTGATCACCATCTGGCGCTGCCCCAGGCTGAGGCTCTTCATCGGGGTGGTGGCCGGGAAGTCGAGGAGGGATTCGGCGCGGCTGATGTCGAGATCTGACCAGCCGGTTTTCGCGATGGCGAAGTACTCGCGCGGGGTGGCTCCGTAGAGGGCGGCGTCGGGGGCGGCCTGCGCTAGCGCCGTGCCTGGGTTCTGGCTGAGGGTGCGCAGGTAGTAGGTCTTGCCAGCGCCGTTGGGGCCGATGACTCCGTAGATGCTCACTTCTCCTCCTTCAGCATGGCGATGATCTCCTCGAGTGAGAGGCCGAGCGCGGCGGCTTCGGTTTTGAGGGGGTCGATGTAGGTGCGTTGGAATGCGCCTTTGCGCTCGCTGCGGATGCGCTCGCGGGCGCCTTGGGTGACGAACATGCCGAGCCCTCGTTTCTTTTCGACGAGCTTTTCCTGTGAGAGTTCCGTCATGGCTTTGGCGGCCGTTGTGGGGTTGACCTGGTAGAACTCCGAGAGTTCTTTCGTGGACGGGGCTCGCTGGTCAATGGCGAGCTCCCCGGACAAGATCATGGACTTTAGGTCCTCCGCGATCTGTATGTAGATCGGACGGGGATCCGTTGGATCAGTCTGCATGACCACCTCCCTGGTTATGGGGTTTACCATGTAGGTCATAAACCTAAGGGTAGGGGTGGGCTGGTGTCAAGGTTTTGCGGCAAAACCGCGCGTTGACGCAGGTCGCAGTGAAACTGCAGCGCAGCGGCCCGGGGCCGGGTGGCCTCGTGACCGGGGCAGGCTGGAGTTGCCGGCCCCTATGCCCGTTTTGGGCTGTGAAATGTCACAAACCCCGCGAAAAGTGACACGCCACAGCCCAAAACCAGGTTCGCGGCCGGAGCTGGCTGGGGTCGGCGGCCTTGGGCCGGCTGGAGCCTTGTGGCCGGGGCTGGCCGGGGGTGGCCGGGGGTGGCCGCGTGGCCGGAGCTGGCTGGGGTGGCCCTGGGCTCCAATGCGCGTTTTGCAGAGTTTAATGTCGCTTTTTGGCCGATTTCCGGCATCACACTCTGCAAAACATGAATGGCGGAGCATGAATGGTGGGTGGGTCCGGGCCCGGGATAGGCCGGGGGCCGGGGTCTACCCCTGGTGGCGTGCTGAACCCCCTCCCGGCCCGTTTTGGGCTGCAGAATGTCACAAAACCCGCAAAAAGTGACACGCTACAGCCCAAAACCGGATTCGCGGCCGGGGCAGGCTGGGGTCGGCGGCCTTGGGCCGGCTGGAGCCTTGTGGCCGGGGCTGGCCGGGGGTGGCCGCGTGGCCGGCGCAGCTGGCCGGGGTGGCCCAGGGCTCCAATGCGCGTTTTGCAGAGTTTAATGTCGCTTTTCGCCCGATTTCCGGCATCAAACTCTGCAAAACGCGAGAGGGGGGGAATACACTCTGCAAAACCCGAATGAAGTGCATGCTGAGCCCCTCTCGCGGCGCGTTTTGGGCCGTGGAATGTCAGCAAACGCGCAAAAAGTGACACGGCACGGCCCAAAACCAGGTTCGCGGCCCCCTAGCTTGTGCGTTTTGCAGAGTTGAGTGTCGCTTTTTGGCCGATTTCCGGCATCAAACTCTGCAAAACATGAATGGTGGGGCGTGGCCTGGGTGGGGCGTGGCCTGGTCGGGGCCTGGGTGGGGCGTGGCCCGCCCCCTAGCCCTGTGCCCCTAGCCCTGGCGGCCCTCGGCCTGCGCCTTGATCTGTCCCTCCAGCGCGCCTTGCATCATGTCGTGCAGCGGTGTCGGCACACCAACGCGCGCAGCCATGCGACGCACCGCGCCCACCTGCGCATCCAGCTCATTCGGCAGCCCATCACGGATATCGCGCTGCATCGAGCTGGTCGCGGAATCCGGCTGCTTATCAGTGAGCGCCATCGTCTTTTCCACGATGTCCTCCGGCAGCCCCACGCCGTGCGCCCGCGCGGCCGCCTCGTACTCCCGCATCAGCCCCTCCAGCGTGCTACGCAGCCCCGGCTTCCCCTCAGCCCCCTCCTCGCGCAGGTACCCGAGCGGCTGGTGTGCCAGCGCGCCCAGCGCACCCGTCGGCGTCACGAACATCGCCTTGGACCAGATCTCCACGAAGATGTCATCCCAGACCTCGGACTTGAAGCCCGCCGCAACCAGCGCTTCACTGAGCTCGCAGGCCACCCGATAAGCGTGGCTATCCTGCGCACGATCGAAAGTGCCGATGTTCAGCACCTTCATTCCCGGCAGGAACTGCGCGGTCGCCGGCCCCTTGTGCACGAAGTAGCCGCGCACGATGCCCGGAATCACGTTCTCCTCGCCGTACTGCTCCGCGACCAGCTGCGGCACCTCCACCGAGTTGTGCAGGGTCACGATCGGCACCTGCTTACCGTCGGCGGTCTTGATGCCGGAGACGTCCGGGAAGGAGTCGTTGCCCGGCAGGGACTTCGTCGCATTGATAATGACGTCCAGCCCGCCCATCGTCTCCGCAAGTTCCTCGAAGCTTTCCGCAGCGGCGACGTTGGAGACCACCGAGGTCTCCTCATTGTCATCGATGAGCGTTAGGCCCTTGGTGCGTAGCGCGTCGAGGGTTTCGTTGCGGGCGACGAAGCCAACCTCCTGGCCCGTCTCGGCCATGCGACCGCCATAGTATGCGCCCAGCGCACCGGCACCCAGAAAACCAATCTTCAAAGCCACGCCTCCTCAAGGCTCGCGAAAACAGTTGCGAGCCCCACCATACTTCGGTGGCATGAGCGGTGGCGCGGGCGGGCAGCCCCGCCGGCCCAGGCCAGACCCCTGCTCCCAGCCCGGCCGAGGACTCCGGCCCCCTGCGCCCATCCCAGCGAGGCCCCAGCCCAGCCAGCACCCCAGCCGGGCATAGGCTCCTACCCCTCTCGGTCCAAGCTCCTATTCCCGCTCAGCTCGGCAAGTACCCCTAGCTCGTCCAGCCCGGCCGAGGACTCCGGCCCCCTGCACCCAGCCCGGCGAGGCCCCAGCCCAGCCGGGCGCCCAGCCGTGCCTAGGCCCCTAATCCCGCTCAGCCAGGCCCCGACCTAGCCCCCGCGCCCGGCCCAGGCCAGTCCCCTAGTTCTCGACTTCCTTGGTCTCCGCGATGGAGTCCAGGATGTACTGCTTCACGCGCTCAGCGTCGTTCGGCAGGTCAACCACGTGGCGGTCGGCGTCCATAATCCCGGCGAAACGCTCCGGAACCTCAGGGACCTCCCCGATGGCCTCCTCGATGGTCTCCGCGAACTTCACCGGCAGCGCCGTCTCCAGGACCACAATCGGGCCCTCAACCTGGTCACGCCACTGCTGGGCAGCCTTCACACCATCGGCGGTGTGCGGATCGATGATCACGCCCAGGCGCTCGTACAGATCCCGGATCGTCGCCACGCGATCCGCGTGCGAGGACGTGCCAGATGCGAAACCATACTTCGCGGCCGCCTCCGGGAACGCCGGATCCTCTGCCAGGGAGAACCCGCCCTCGCGCACCTTCACACCGAACAGGTCCGCCACCCGATCGGCGTCCCGACCCAGCAGGTCGAAGACGAAGCGCTCGAAGTTCGACGCGCGGGAAATATCCATCGACGGGCTGGAGGTCTTCAGCGTCTCCGCGGAGCTGCGCACCCGGTACTCGCCGGTGCGGAAGAACTCGTCCAGCACATCGTTCTCGTTCGTCGCGACGATGAGGCGGTCGATCGGCAGACCCATCTGCTTGGCGATGTGGCCTGCGCAGATGTCGCCGAAGTTGCCGGTCGGCACGGAGAAGCTGATCTTCTGGTCATTCGACTCCGTCAGCTTCAGCCAGGAGGAGATGTAGTACACGACCTGGGACATCAGGCGCGCCCAGTTGATGGAGTTCACCGCACCGATGCGGTTATCCCGCTTGAAATCCGCATCCGCGGACACGGCCTTCACCACGTCCTGGCAGTCATCGAAGACCCCGTCCAGGGCGATGTTGAAGATATTCGGGTCATCCAGGCCGAACATCTGCGCCTGCTGGAAGGGCGTCATGCGCCCGGCCGGGGTCAGCATGAACACGCGGATCCCCTGGCGACCACGCATCGCGTACTCCGCCGCCGAGCCCGTGTCACCGCTGGTCGCGCCCAGGATGTTCAGGGTCTCGCCACGGCGGGCCAGCTCGTACTCAAACAACTCGCCGAGCAGTTGCATGGCCATGTCCTTAAACGCGGCCGTCGGCCCCTCAGAGAGGTGGCCCAGGTACATGCCGTCCTCGAGCTCCGTGACGGGGACGATCTCCTCGTGCGCGAAGGCCTTCGTCGTATACGCCCGGGCCGTGATGGCCTCCAGGTCCTCGGCCGGGATGTCGTCCACAAAGATCTTCAGCACCTCGGCAGCCAGCGCGGCATAGCCCTTCTCCGCGAGCAGCTTGCGCCACTCGGTGAGGGTCTCGTCGCTCAGCTGCGGGTACTCGGCAGGCAGGTAGAGGCCGCCGTCCGGGGCCAGGCCACCCAGCAGGATGTCCGAGAACTTGGCGGGGGTACGGGAAGAATCACGAGTCGAAATGTAGTCCACGTCTCCACATCCTAGAGCACTGCCCCGACATCGGGTGAGACCAGCCGAAACAGGCTAAACTAACCTGCGTGAAACAGCCCCACCCCACCCCTCGACGCGAATCCTCGCGGGAGACGTCTGCGTCCAACGTGGCGGCGTCCGACGCCGCAGCGACCAACGGGGCGGTGTCAGGTGGGACGGTGTCCGACGGTGCGGTGTCCGACGGGGCGACCGACACCGTAATGCCCGACGGAGCAGCGTCCGAAACAGCGACGTCCGAAACGACGACGTCGCGAGCAGTCACGGCGAGTCGGAAGGTCACGGCAGAGCGTTCGACGACGTCGGGGCGGTCGGTTGCGGCGTCCCGCCCGGCGCGGCCGGTCTACCAGTCCCCCATCGCGGTGTGGGTCTGTTGGCTGCTGGCCAATATCTTCCAGCTGTGGATCGTGGCCACCTACCGCTGGGGCACCGAAGACCTGAGCTACTACCGCAACGGCAGTCTGCTCTCCGGCCCGTTCGGCGAGCACATCGTCGGCATCGGCGGCAGCCCCACGCCGTTGAGTGAGTACCCGGACGTCGGCGTGTGGCCCATCCTCGCGGTCAAGGCCATCGCGGACGTGGCGGCGCCCGGCAGCGAGAAGGCGTTCTACCTGATCTTCGCGCTCGCCTGCTGCCTTCTCGGGGCACTATTCACCGGGTATCTGCTGCGCCTGGGGCGCTTCCTCGGGGCGTGGACGTGGGTCGGCGTGAGCTTCGCGATCGGGCCGATCCTGCTGACCCGGCTGGACCTGATCCCCGGGCTGGCGGTCGGCGTGGGGGTAGCCGTGGTGCTCTCCCACCCGCGGGTCGCCGGCGCCTTGTTGGCCTTCGCCACCGCATCCAAACTGTGGCCCGGCGTGCTGGCAGTTGCGCTCGTGGACCGGTGGAACGCGCGGGGCACGTGGCAGCGGCTGGGCTTCTTCGCCCTCACGCTCGCCGCACTGGTGGGGATCACCACCGTTACCGAGGGCTTCGAGCGCGTCATCAGCCCGCTGACTTATCAGGACGTCCGCGGCCTCCAGGTCGAGTCCATCGCCGCCACGCCCTTTACCTTCCTCTCCGCCATCGACGATCGCTGGGAGATCAACCTCTCTAGCTCCAAGAGCTACGAGGTCACCGGTCCCGGGGTGGAGCTGGCTATGCACGCCGCCACCGCGGTCATGGCGCTGACCCTGCTGCTGGGCGTGTACATCGCGCTGCGGCACTTCCTCCGCGGCGGGTGGAACACCGAACGCGCCCTGGCCGCGGCGACGATGCTCGTGGCCCTGCTGCTGCTCGGCAACAAGGTCTTCTCCCCGCAGTACGTGCTGTGGCTGGCACCCCTGATCTGCTTGGCCATGCCTGCAAGGATTGGGCGGCGCGGTGTGCGCGGCGAGGGTGCCCGGTGGCGGGACGTACTACTAGACACCAGCGAGGGCGCTCCCCTGGTACTCGGGGTGCTCACCGTGATCATCGCGGGCTTGAGCTTCCTGGTCTTCCCCATCTCCTATGGCTGGCTGGTTTCCGCCGGCCCGGCAGTGATCCCGGCAAGCATCCTCGTGGTGCGCAACCTGCTGTGCATCCTCGTGGCAGTCATCGCCGTGCGCTGGTGGCTGCGAGTTTCCCGGTCCGGCGCGCAGGCTGCGTAGCCTCAGCCTTCCACGCTGAAGGCACGGTCCCGGCGTTCCCCGGCGCGCGAGCGGCATAGATCCCGGATCCAACCACGCCGACCCGGCGGGCCCGGCGGAAGGCCGGCGGGTGACGTCCCTCAAAAAAGGGGGACTACTCCCCCAGCAGGAAGTCCACGGTCCCGCGGGGATCGGCGAAAAACTCCGCGAGCGCGGTGAAGGCCTCGGTGTGCTCCAGCGCGGTGGGGCGGTTCCCGTGCTCAGCTGCTTGAACGGATCGTCCAGGCGGCCCCCGGTGGCCCCGAAGCCCAGTTTGAGGGCGAGCGCCTCCAGGAGCGTGGACTTTCCCACGCCATTTTCCCCAGAGAGCACGGTCACCGGCGAGGGGAACTCCAGCCGGCCGCGCTCGCGAAGGTCAGCGACGACCGGCATCTGGTGCACCCAGGAGCTGGGCTCGCGCAGCACGTGGCGCAGCCGGATGGAGCGCAGCGGGAGCGTGGATCTCATGGGCTTTAGCTTAGCGGGAGGCAGATGACGGGCTGCAGGTAGTGACTAGAGCGCGAGGCTGCGGTGCACCGCCGTCATCGCCTGGCGCACATAGGAACCCCCGAACACCGCGACGTGCAGGAAGAGCAGATGCAGCTGGTGCAGTGGCACGCGCTGCCGCCACGACGAATCCCAGCCCGCGGCTTCCTGATACGCCCCCAGGATGCGCTCCTGGTGCGCGATGCCGAATAGCTGCAGGGCGGCCAGGTCCGTCTCCGGGTGCCCGCCGTGTGCGGCCGGGTCGATGAGTACTGCGCCCTCGGGGCTCCACAGGACGTTGCCCGCCCACAGGTCGCCGTGGCAGCGGGCCGGGGTCTGGGTGCCGAGGCCGTCGAAGTCCCCGTCGCCCAGCCGCTCCAGCAGCGCGCGGACGGCTTGCTGGTCCTCGTTCGCCAGGCCACCCCAAGCGGGCTCGATCAGGGGCTCTAAGAGGTTCGCGTAGAACGCGCCCCAGCTCTCCCACTGCCCCAGCGGCAGCGGCAGAAGATGCTCGTTCGGGCCCTGGTAGCCACTCCCCTCCCAGGGCTCGCCCGCGGCGTTCACGGGGCCGGCGCCGAAACACGGGGCGCCCGCGGCGTGCGTGGCGGCTAGTTCGCGACCGAAGGCCTCCGCGGCCTCCGGGGTGGGGCGGGTCTCCTGCACCCGTTCCAGGACGATCGTGTCCGGGGTGCGTTCCACGACGCCGACCACTCGGGCGCCCTGCGTGGCACCGGGCCCGGCGCCGTCCCTCGCATCGGGCCCGCTCCCGTCACGGGCGGCAGCCAGCCACTCCAACCCGGCAGCCTCCCACGCGCCGGTGCGCCCCGGATTGTGCTTGGTGAACGTGCCCATCAAATCACTCCCTGACTCACTGCCCGCTGGCGGGTGTTGTGCTTGCCTAAAGCTTTAGCCGACGACCTTCTCCGGATCCCCCAAGCGGTCGCCCAGCCCCACCAGTACCGCGAACACCACGCCGAGTGCCAGCGCCAGCCACGCCCACACCTTGTGCCAACGCGGCCCCATCTTCACCGCAAAATACGCGCCCAGGAACGCACCCAGTGTGTTGCACCACCAATCGTCCACCGAGGTACGCCCCACCGAGAACACGTACTGGCAGACCTCGATGCCCAGGCTCAACAGGGCCGCGACCCACACCGCGCGCCACACCGGCCGGTTCACCCCGAAAAACACCACGACCAGCAGCATCCCCAGTGGCACGAAGAACGCCACGTTGCCCACGTAGTCGAAGACCACCCCGAAGATCGTCGGGGACTGGCCGACCAGCTCAAAAGGCACCAGCAACAGCTCCCGCACCCGCTGATTCTCCGGCTTCCACAGCAAACCGATCTGGAAGAAACTCTTGCCCACCGTCAGAGCCAGGACGACGGCCACGTAGGCGATCAGTGCGGCCAGCTGCAGCGCGCGGGCCGGCCGGGCAGGATGAGCGGAAGCAGTGCGAGACATGCCACTGAAGCCTAGCGACGTGGCCGGGTGGACACCACCCCAACCAGGCCCAGCGCCCACACGCCGAGCACCACGAACCAGCCGAAGCGGAACTCCGCCCACGTGTAATCCCCGTTCGGAGCAGCCAGCGTCAGGTACACCCCCATCGCCTGGTTCGCGGCCATCCCGGCCAGCCAGCCGCCCATGTTCGCCAGCCCCGTCGCGGTGGCCACGAACTCACGCCGGCACTCCTCGCGCACCGAGTCGAAACCAATATTCGCCAGCGGCGAGACCACCCCCATCACCACGTTCATCACGAACGCCGCAGCGGCCGTCCGCGGTTCCGGGGAGATGAAGAACAGCAGCCACGCGGCCGCACCCAGCGACGTCCCCACCACGATGGCCTTCCACCGCGACCGCCCCAACCGGGCGGACAGGAACCCTACCAGCACCCCACAAATCGCCATCGCGAGCGTGGAGGCGGAGATCGCCCACCCGGCGGTGGCCTTGTCCATGCCCATGCCCAGCGTCATGATCGGCATGCCCCACAGCAGGGTGAACACCACCAGCAGGGACAGCCCCGACCAGTGGATGAAGAAGCCGTGCCAGGCGGTGCGGTTGCCCAGCGCGTACTTCACCGCCACCATCGGCGAGGGGCCCGGTCCGTCTTCTTGGTTTTCGACGCCGCCGCGTCGGCCTTCAGCAAGCTCCACCGGCGTATCCCACACGACGACGAAGGCCACGATCCCTACGAGCAACCCCACCGCGCCCAGGGACACAAACCCGATGCTCCAGCCCGCGGAACCAACCAGCGCGAGGAAAGGCACCGCGGAGAGGAACTGCCCCAACTGCCCCACCGCCCCGGTGGCCTGACCGAACAGTGGCGCTGTGCGCAGCGGGAACCAGGCAGGAATGATCCGCATGACGGACAGGAACGCGGTGGCGTCCCCCGCACCCACCAGCACACGGGCAGCCACAGCCACCGGGAAGCTCGTCGTGAACGCCAGCAGCACCTGGCCCACAGCCATCAGCACCGCCCCGTAGAGCATCATCTTCCGCGGCCCCAGCCGGTCCACCAGCAGGCCCGCGGGGATCTGGGCGAAGGCGTAGGTCGCCAGCTGCACGGTGGTGAACACCGCCAACTGCCCGGCGTTGATCTGGAACTGGTCGAGGGCGTCCACGCTGACCACGCCCAGGGAGGTGCGTCCCAGCACCGCCATGACGTAGACGAAAACACCCGTAACCCAAATTCCCACCGCCCGTGGGGTCACGGTGGTGGGAATGGGGCTGTTGGCTTCAGAAGTCACGGTTTACGCGTCGCGCTCCTCATTCTCCGCAGCTGCCGCAGCGCCAGCGCCCTGCAGCTCCGGATCGTCCTCCGGAATCTCGATGCCCTTGACCCGCGATGCCAGGCCCTGGACCACACGGCCCACAGCCATATCGCCGGTGACGTTCGCGGCGGTGCCGAAGGAATCCTGCGCCAGGTACAGGGCGATCATCAGGGTCAGCATCGGCTGGTCGAAGCCCAGCATGGACTCCAGCACGCCCAGCGCGGTCATCACCGCACCACCCGGGGCGCCTGGGGCGGCGACCATCATGATGCCCAGCACCAGGATGACCGGGATCATCTGGCCGACGGAGATCATCTCACCGTGAGCCAATGCCCACACGGCCATGGAGCAGGCGGTGATGGTGATGATGGAGCCGGAGAGGTGAATATTGGCGTTCAGCGGGATCAGGAAGTCCGCGAAGCGTGGGTGCAGGCCCGCCTTCTTCGCCGAGCGCAGGGTGACCGGAATGGAGGCCGCAGACGACTGGGTGCCCAGCGCGGTGACGTACGCCGGCAGCATCGTGCGCAGCATCGTGAACGGGTTCTTGCTGGAGACCGCACCAGCGATGCAGTACTGGAAGACCAGCATGACCCAGTGCAGGACCAGGACCATGATGAAGACCTTCGCGAAGACAGCGAGGATGTTCGCCACCACACCGGCGTAGGTCAGGTTGCCGAACACGCCCATCACGTGGAACGGCAGCAGCGGGATCACCACGGAGCTCAGCAGGCGCTCGATGATCTGACGGAAATCATCCGTCAGCTGGTACATCGTGCGGTCGGTCAGGCGGGTCATGCCCAGGCCGACGACGAAGGCGAGGATCAGCGCGGTCATGACGTCCATCACCGGCGGGATCTCGATGCTCGTATACGCCTCGACGAGGGCGTCCTCCGGGTTATCGGTTTCCATCAGGCCCTGGGCGCCGTCCAGCAGGAAGCGGAACAGACCGAAGGAGGTCAGCAGCGCCAGCAGACCGGCGATGACCGTCGAGCTGTAGGCAACACCCAGGGACAGGCCCAGCAGCTTGCCCGCACCGCGACCCAGGGAGCCAATGCCGGGGGCGATGAAGCCGAAAATGATCAGCGGGATCACGAAGCTCAGGAAAGTGCCGAAGATCTGGTTAAAGGTGGCGAACGCGCGGATCGGCCACTCGACATCCGCGGAGCGGCAGATCGCGCCGACCACGATGCCGATCACGATGCCCGCGATCAGTCTGACAATAAGGGGGATCCGGTTCACGAATACTCCTGCTGGGTTTATGGGTAATCGCCCAGATTATGGGCGGGATCAGGGCACAGTTTAGGTTTCCATCCCCCAGATGGGTTAATTGACGGTGAACAATCCCCGCATCGGGGCGCCCCGCATCCCCCGAAGTAGGTAATCCTCGGGGGTATGCAGGGCTTCCGGGGTCCCCGGCTCTCGATCGACGGGCAGCGCGGCGCCGGCGGCCGGGCCTGACGGGCGGCGCCACGCCCCTCCCCTACAGCCGCGGGCGGCGCCCGCGGAAGGCCCGCACCACCTCGTCGCGACGGTCGGCCGCCCAATCGCGGTCCAGCATGTCGCTGTTGAGAACCTTGTCCAGCTCGACGTGGTCGCCAATGCCGAAGGCGCGGGAGTCCTCCGGGTGGTGGTCCGCACCCCAGTCCAGCTGGTCCATGTGGTCGAATTCGCTGCTCTCGGCGTCCTCGACGATGTCCTCGCCCCAGAACACCCGGTCCACGACCGTGCGCGCCCGGCGCGTCTTCTTCAGGTAGTCGTCCAGGAACTCCTGGGACTCCTCGATCGGCCAACCAGCCGCCGCCGCGACCTGGGCCAGCGGCTTGCCGGAGCCCGGCAGCTGGTCCTTACGCTTACCGCGGACCAGAGCGAGCGCATTGCGGGCCTTCGTGGCGGTGATCCATGCTTCCCGCATGGTCAGGGCGTCGGCCTCGCTGATCAGTTCTTCGGCTGCCATCTCCTTCAGCACGCCCAGGGTGGAGGTGTTGCGCAGGTGTTCCTTATCGCAGTGCTGCATCGTGAGCAGCTGAGCGGTCCACTCCACGTCCGTGAGCCCGCCGCGGCCGAGCTTGGTGTGCAGGTTTTTATCCGCGCCCTTGGGCAGGCGCTCGGAGTCCACGCGCGCCTTCATGCGGCGGACCTCGCTGACCTGCTTGGCCGTTGCCCCACCCGCCGGGTAGCGGAATTGGTCGATCATCCGCAGAAAGCGCATGCCGAGGTTTTTGTCACCGGCGATCCAGGTGGCGCGCAGCAGCGCCTGCAGCTCCCAGGTCTCGCCCCACTCGGAGTAGTAGCGCTCGTAGCTGGCCAGGGTGCGCACCAGCGCGCCGTTGCGGCCCTCCGGCCGCAGGTTGCTGTCCACCTCCAGCGGCGGGTCCTGGGAAGGCTTGCCCAGGCGGCGGCGCACGGATTCGCAGATCGTGATCGCCCACTTCAGTGGGTCCACCGCGCTGGCATCGCTACCCGCAGCGTCGGCGCTGCTCTCCTGCTTCTGCGCGCCGCTGTCGCCCACGCCCGTCTTTTCGACGTCGACGCCGTCCTTCCCGACGCCCGCGTTCTTCTTGCCCTCGGCGGCCTCGGCTCCGTTCGTGCCGTCGCCGTCCTGCTCGACGGGTTCGGCGACGAACATGACGTCCGCGTCCGAGCCGTACCCCAGCTCCGCGCCACCCAAGCGCCCCATCCCGATCACCGAGATCGTGGCCGGGGCGTTGGTCTGGTGCTCATCCTCCCAGGCCCGGATCTCCGTCTGCAGGGCCGCCTCCAGCACCGCATCCCAGACCCAGGACAGGGACACGCAGACCTCCTCCACGCTCATCAGGCCGAGCAGATCGGCGGCCGCGATGCGGGAGAGCTCCGCCCGGCGCAGCGCGCGGGCCACGCCAATGGCCTTATCCGGGTCCCGCTGCCGGTTCGCTGCCGCAACCAGCGAGTGAGTCACCACCGCGGGCTCCCGGTCCAGCAGCTTTGGCCCCTTCGCCCCATCCGAGAGCAGCTTGACCGAATCAATGGAGTTCAGCAGCAGGTCCGCCAGGAAAGGCGAGGTTCCCAGCAGAAACATCAGGCGCTTGCCCACAATGTTCTCGTCGCGCAGCAGGCGCAGGAACCAGGAGCGGTCCATCGCCGCCTCCGAGAGCTTCCGGTAGGCCAACAGCCCAGCATCGGGGTCGACCGTGGCGGACAGCCACTCCAGCAGGCTGGGCAGAATGATCGCCTGCAATTTGTGCTTGCGGGTCGTGCCATCGGCCAGTGCGCGCAGGTGCTCGAAGGCACGCTGCGGGCTTTCGTAACCCAACGCAGCCAGCTGGCGCTTCGCCGCCTCCGGGGACAGGCGGACGGCGTCGGCGTCCATCCCCACCACCGAGGAGAGCAGCGGGCGGTAGAACAGCTTCCGGTGCAGGTTCTGGATCTGCAGCGCGGACTGGCGGACATCCGACTCCAGCTGCTCCACCAGGGAACGCTGATTCCCCGAAGCGTCCGTGGAGCGCACGCGGCCGGAGGTCTTGGCCAGCCAGCGGCGCTCCTGGACGTCGTCCTCCTCCGGCAGCGTGTGGGTCCGCTTCAGCCGGTGCAGCTGCAGGCGGTGCTCCAACAGGCGCATGAACTCATAACAGCGGATCAGCACCTGGCCGTCCTCACGGCCCACGTAGCCGCCGTCCACGAGCTGGCGCAGGGCTGTGACCGTGGCGGAGACGCGCAGGTTCTCGTCGGTGCGGCCGTGGACGAGCTGCAGGAGCTGGACGGCGAACTCCACGTCGCGGAGGCCGCCCTCCCCCAGCTTCAGCTCGCGGCTGCGGATGTCGGCGGGCACGTTCTCGATGACGCGGCGGCGCATGGCCTGCACATCTGGGACGAAGTCCTCCCGCTCCGCCGCCGACCACACCATCGGGGCGATGGCCTCGCAGTAATCCCTGCCGAGTTCAAGGTCCCCGCTCATCGGGCGGGCCTTGAGCAGGGCCTGGAACTCCCAGGTCTTGGCCCAGCGCCGGTAGTAGTTCACGTGCGAATCCAGGGTGCGTACCAGCGCGCCCCGCTTGCCCTCCGGGCGTAGGGCCGCGTCGACCTCGAAGAACACGCGGCTGCCGATGTTGATGAACTCACCCGCCCAGCGCATCGCACGGGCATCCGCGGGTTCGGCGACGAAGATGACGTCCACGTCCGAGATGTAGTTCAGCTCCTGGGCGCCACACTTGCCCATCGCCAGCACCGCCAGCCGGGCGGGCTGCTTTTCGTTCTCCGCCCCCGGCTTGCCGTAGACCATGCTGCAGGCCACCGCCAGCGCCGCGGTCAAACCCGCGTCCGCCGCATCCGTGAGTGCCAGGGAAAGGGCCTCGAAGTCCAGGGCTTTGGGCGGGGTGTGGCCGCGCTCCACCATCGTGGACGCCAGGTCGATGGCCGCCACCCTGGCCAGCAGGTTGCGGTAGGCCACCATCAGCGCCGAGTCCGCTTCGCTGCCGGTGATCGCCGCCTTGAAGGTCAACTCGCCGGCCCCGTCGACCGGCGTGGCCCCCACCGCGGCGAGCATCGCGTCCATCATCTCCTGGCGGCTGGGCATCGGGGCGGCCAGATCCACCCAAGTGCCGGGGTTGGCCACCACGTGATCGCCCAACGCGGTACTGGCCCCGAGCAGGGCGAAGAGGCGACGCCGGAAGTTGGGATTCTCCTCCACCGCTGCAAGCAGGGTGGCCGCCTTCGCATCCGTGAACTGGGCGACCTGACCCACCGGCACGCCCACCGCTGGGTCGACCTGGGAGGCGTCGGCCTGCGCGGCGTCCTGCTGGCCGGAACGTCCCGCGCCCTTCCCTGTATCTGTCTCACCCTGCCCCGCATCAACCCCGTCCTGCGCCGCCGCAGCGGCGGCCACGGACTCCGGGTGCGCCGCGTCGGGCTCCTGCAGGTCGCCGGCTTCCTCCGCCGCCCGCAGAGCTTCGACCAGGCGCACGAAGTTATTCAGCGCCAAATCCGAACTACCGGCGGCCGCGAGCGTCCACAACAGGGACGTATGCTCTGGCCCGGTCCAACCCAGCATCTCCAGGTCCTCCACCGCGCGCTCGCGGCGCAGACCCAACACCCGCGGGGACGGGACGTCGGAACGGGAGGTGCGGGGAAGCCCCTGCGACCTAGTCATAGAACACTCACTTCTTTAAAAAAACGTCGATGGCGGCGGGCTATGCGCATACCTTTCGGCCTCACCGTGAAACCGGAGGCAGCGCCGGGTAGCCAGGACAGAACCCGGCTACCCGCTGGGGCCTAGAACTCCAGGTGGTGGCGCAGCTCCCACGGGGAGATCTGGGACTGGTAGGCATGCCATTCCTGCCACTTATTACGCAGGAAGAACTCGAAGACATGCTCGCCGAGCGCTTCGGCCACCATCTCCGAACGCTCCATCTTCCGCAGCGCATAATCCAGGTCAGTCGGCAGATCCTTGAAGCCGGCGGCGATGCGCTCCCGGCGCGTCATCAGGGACACATCCTCCTCCGCCGGGGCAGGCAGCTCGTAGCCCTCGCGGATGCCCTTCAGACCCGCGGCCAACATCACCGCGTAGCCCAGGTACGGGTTCATCGCCGAGTCCGGGGAGCGGATCTCCACCCGGCGCGTCGCCGCCTTGTGCTGCGTGTACATCGGGATACGCACCATCGCCGAGCGGTTGGACGCGCCCCAGCTCGCCGCACGCGGTGCTTCCTCGCCATAGGAGATGCGCTTATAGGAGTTCACCCACTGGTTCGTCACCGCGGTGAACTCCGGAGCGTGCTCCAGGATGCCCGCGATGAAACTCTTCGCGGTGGCAGAGAGCCGGAACTCGTCGTCCGGGTCGTGGAAGGCGTTATCCTCCCCCTCGAACAGGGAGATGTGGGTGTGCATCGCGCTGCCCGGGTACTGGCTAAAAGGCTTGGGCATGAAGGTCGCCCGCACCCCATTGCGCCGCGCGACCTGCTTGATCAGGTAACGGAAGGTCATCACGTGGTCCGCCATCGTGAGCGCATCCGCGAAGCGCAGGTCGATCTCCTGCTGGCCAGGGCCGTTCTCGTGGTGGGAGAACTCCACCGGGATGCCCATCCGCTCCAGGGAGTTAATCGCCTCGGCCCTAAAGTTCGGCGCATTATCCGTCACCGCCTGGTCGAAATAGCCACCATTATCGGCGGGCACCGGCGGCTGGCCGTCGGTGTCGATGGACTTCACCAGGAAGAACTCGATCTCCGGGTGGACGTTGCAGCTAAAACCGTCCTCCGCGGCCTTCGCCAGCTGGCGGCGCAGCACCTGCCGCGGGTCCGCCCACGAGGGCTGCCCATCCGGCATCGTGATGTCGCAGAACATGCGGGCGGAGAGGTAGCCGTCCTGCTCGGCGCCGAAGGGCAGGATCTGGAAAGTCGAGGGATCCGGCTGGGCGATCGTGTCGGCCTCGAAGGCCCGCGAGAAGCCCTCGATCGCGGAACCATCGAAACCAATCCCCTCCGTGAACGCCCCCTCCAGCTCGGCGGGAGCCACGGCCACGGACTTCAGGTAGCCCTGAATGTCGGTGAACCAGAGGCGGACGAAGCGGATATCGCGTTCTTCAAGGGTGCGGAGGACGAATTCCTGTTGGCTGCTCATGTCCCCCATCTTAGGCACTAGCCCGGACACGCCCAGGGTGCTTCTGGCACAATCACATTCATGGCTCGACAGGATTCCCCGCGTGGGTACATGGTTCCCACCAAGCAAGTTCGCATCTCCGACCTCACAGCACGCAAGGCCAGCGGCGAGAAATGGGCGATGCTCACCGCATATGACTACTCCACCGCCGCGGCCTTCGCCGAGGCCGGAGTGGAATGCCTCCTGGTCGGCGACTCCGCGGCCAATGTGGTCTTCGGCTATGACCAGACCCAGCAGGTCAGCCTGGAGGAGATGATCTTCCTCGCCGCCGGCGTGGTCCGCGGCGCCGGCAATGCGCTGGTCATCGCCGACCTGCCTTTTGGCACCTACGAGGCCTCCGATGAGCAGTGCGTGAAGAGTGCCGCGGAGATGATGCGCCGCTCCGGTGCCGCGATGATCAAGATCGAGGGCGGCCGCCGCATGGCTCCCCGCATCAAGGCCCTGACCGAGGCCGGCATCCCGGTCTGCGCGCACATCGGCTTCACCCCGCAGTCCGTCAACCAGCTCTCCGGCTTTAAGGTTCAGGGCCGCGGAGATTCCGCCGCCCAGCTGCTGGACGACATGGCCGCCGTCACCGAGGCGGGCGCCGAGATGGTCGTGCTGGAGATGGTGCCCGCGGACGTCGCGAAGCAGGCCACCGAGCAGTTCCCCATCCCCACCATCGGCATCGGCGCGGGCCCGGACACCGACGCCCAGGTGCTGGTCTGGCACGACATGGTCGCCCTGCCTGAGAACGGCCACCGCCCGAAGTTCGCCAAGCAGTGGTCCCAGGTCGGCGCCTCCCTGACGGATGCCGCCGCCTCCTACAAGCGCGAGGTCGCCGAGGGCACCTTCCCCGCCGAGGAGCACTGCTTCTAGCGCCACCCGCTCTCTCTTTGAGGACGCCGCCACCTGGGTCAACCACGGCCCCGGCAGGCGGCGTTTTCGCATTGCCCAGCCCCTCGCCGGGGCAGAGATCACCCTGACCAGCCGGATCAGTCAGCGCCGAGCATCAGCGTGGCTCGCGACGTCCTTAATCCTGATGGAGGAGGAAGCGGCGGGCCAGGAACTGGGAGAACTCGATCACCACGGCGCCACACAGCCCCACCACCGCGCCGGTGATCATCAGGCGCGTATTACCAATATCCAGCAGCACGATCTCGCGGATCGGGGCGACCAGGAAGAGCACCAGGTAGCCGCCGATGCAGCCGAACCATAGCGCCCACTTCCACGTTTTCAGCGGGCGGGCCACGATGTTCAGCACCCACAGCCCCATGATGATCAGCGCCAGCAGCACCGCCGTGCCCGCTTGCCGCTGCTGGGTCTCACTCGCGCCATCACCTGGGTAGATCACCAGCCACATGATCACCGAGCCCAGGCCCACGATCGCCCCGCCCGGGATCGCCAGCGACAGTACGCGACGGACGAAACCATCCTTCGGGCGTTCCGTATTCGGCGCCAGGGAAAGAATGAACGCGGGGATGCCGATGGTGAACCAGCCCGTGATCGTCACGTGGATCGGCTGGAAGGGGAAGGTCACCCCAGCCACCGCCACGACCATCGCCAGCACCACGGAGTAGACGGTCTTCGTGAGGAAGAGGTTCGCCACCCGCTCGATATTGCCGATCACCCGGCGCCCCTCGGCGATGACGTGCGGCATCGAGGAGAAACGGTCGTTGAGCAGCACCAACTGCGCCACGCTGCGGGTCGCAGCGGAACCGGAGCCCATCGCCACGCCGATGTCGGCCTTCTTTAGCGCCAGGACGTCGTTGACGCCGTCGCCGGTCATCGCGACGGTGCGGCCGTGGGCGTGCAGTGCCTCGACCATCGCTTGCTTCTGCTCGGGCTTGACCCGGCCGAAGACCTCGGAGTCCAGGACCTCCCGCTCCATGTCCTCCGGCGCGATCTCGCGGGCGTCGATGGAGCTCATCTGTTCGCCGGTGGCCTCCTTCGCGACCGCGGCGACGGAGCCGGGGTTATCGCCGGAGATGATCTTGACGTCCACGCCCTCGTGCTCGAAGTACGCCAGCGTCTCGGCCACATCGGGGCGCAGCTTCTGACGCAGAACGATCAGCACCGGGTCGCCGAGCTCGGGGACGGTGACGTTCGCACCGTCCTCGTCGGGGTCCTCGACCTCCTCCAGCGCGCGGCCGAAGGCCAGGACGCGGCGCCCATCGGCCTCTTCTTTCGCCGCGACGTCTGCGGCCGGGGTGCCCTCGTCCAGGAGGACGTCGGGAGCTCCCAACACGAAGGTCGGGCCATCCGCCACGCGGAAGCCGGAGAATTTATAGGCCGAGGAGAACGGGATTTCGCTGCCCTCGAACGCCTGGGGCTGGGAGGACTGGAACTGGGAGGACTGGGGCTGGGAGGAGTCGGCGGCCTCGGAGCCCTCGCTCTCGGCGGGGCGCTCCGCCCACTCGTCGAGGCCCTGAACGATGGCCTCGGCCGTGTTATTCAGATCCGACTGGGAGGCGAAGAGGCGGCGCAGGTCGCGCAAGGTCTCCGCGCTGGCGTCGTCGCCGTGTTCGTCGACAACCGCCTCCAACTCCATCTCGTTGCTGGTCAGCGTGCCCGTCTTGTCCGTGCACATCGTGTTCACGCGAGCCAGACCCTCGATGGCGACCAGCTCGTTGACCAGGGCCTTGTACTTGCCCAAGCGCACGATGCCCACTGCGAAGGCGATGGAGGTCATCAGCACCAGGCCCTCGGGCACCATCGGCACCAGGGCCGCGGCCATAGAGAGAATCGACTCGCGGATCGGGGCGTCCGTGCGGGTCAGCTGCGTGAAAATCGTCAGCAGGCCGGTGGGGATCAGCAGCCAGGTAATCACCCGCAGGATCGAGTTGATGCCGCTCATCAGCACCGAATCGGTCAGCGAGAAGTCACTGGCCTCCGCAGCCAGGCGGGCGGCGTAGGACTCCCCACCCACCTTCTCCGCACGGAAGACACCGCTGCCGTGCTTGACGAAGGAGCCGGAAAGCAGCTCGTCGCCGGGGTTGTGCCGCACCGGGTCCGCCTCCCCGGTGAGCTGGGATTCATCCATGGACAACGAACCGGACAGCAGCGGACCGTCGACCACGATCTCATCGCCGGAACCGACGCGGATCAAATCCCCCTCGACGATCTCGCTCTGGGCGACCTCCCGTTCCTCCCCGTCGCGGATGACGCGGGGCCGGGACTCGGAGAGGATCTTGAGATTCTCCAGGGTCCGCTTCGCGCGGAGTTCCTGGATGATGCCCACCGCGGAGTTCGCGATGATCAACAGGCCGAACGCGGCGTTGATCCAGGAGCCGGTGGCCAACACGATCACGCAGAGCACACCCAGCATCGCGTTGATGCGGGTGAAGACGTTCGCGCGGATAATCTCCCAGGTCGTGCGCCCCGTGGTGCGGGTGGCCTTGTTGGTTCTTCCCGCCCGGGTGCGTTCCTCGACCTCGGCGGAGGTGAGTCCGCTCAGGTCCGGTTTTTCTGCGGTGCCGTGCTTGGTGTTGCGGGGCTTGGTGCTGCCGTGTTCGCTGGTGCTGCCGTGCTCGCTGGTGCTGTGTTCGGTGCTGCTCATGAACTATGCGGAAAGCCGGGGCTTAGTCCTCGTTATCCCAGTCGTCCTGCTCGTCATAAGCATCGGCGGCCTCGGTGCGCTGCTGCGCGATGCTCAGCGCCTGGCGGGCTGCTTCCTCCGAGTCATAGGGGCCCATGCGGGTATCCCAGCCGCTGGACTTGCCCTTGGTGACCTCACCGGTCTTGGTGTCGAAGTACCACTTTTCTTCTGCCATGGGTTCCACCCATCCTTTCGGGTTGATACTTCCCACCAGTGTAGTTGCAAAGTGTGAGTGCCGAGGCGGCCTCTAAGCCGGATTCTGTCTGATGCCACCCACGAGGGGTGGCACGAGGTGACCATCCATCTGGACGCACCATTGCTGGGCGCCTCAAGCAGTCCACCTGTCCTTCATCAGGCGAGCAGCCCTCAGACAACGCACGCACGCCCCGCCCTGCGACGGACGGGGCCGTGCGGCTCCTTGACCTTGCTCCCAGTGGGGTTTACCTAGCCGCGACAGTCGCCTGCCACGCTGGTGCGCTCTTACCGCACCCTTTCACCCTCACCCGCCACACACCGCAAAAACGGTGGGCGGGCGGTCTACTTTCTGTTGCACTTGCCCGCAGGTCACCCTGGGTTGCCGTTAGCAACCACTGTGCTCTGTGGAGTCCGGACTTTCCTCGACACGGGGCCTGACCCGCCGGCAAAAACCGGCCGGTGGTTCCACCGCGCCGCAGCCACCCGGCCGCCTCGACAAGGATTAAGTCTAACCCCCAGGCCGCTAGCCAAGGTAATGAGATTCGTTGACCAAGCGGACCACGCCCGCCCCGTTCGGCAGGAAGTCCGCAACCGAGAGGCTGGCCACGTCCAGGTGCAAGCTGCGGTAGATCTCCCCGCCGGTGCCCAGCGCCCGGCGCAGCACCGACTTGATCGGCATCATGTGGGTGACCACCAGCACCGTCTTGCCCGGATACTCGGCAATGACGCGATCCACGAACTCGGACACCCGCCGGTAGACCTGTTCCGGGGACTCCCCGCCGTGGGGCGCGGCCGTGGCGTAGTTGAAGCACTCCCGGTGGGCTTCCGGGTGGTCCTCCTGGATCTCGACGAAGCGGCGACCCTCCCAGGTGCCGAAGTCCATCTCGATGATGGCCTCGTCCGTCGTGATCGCGTCCTTGCCCATGCCCAGCGCCTCAGCGGCGGCCCGTGCGGTCTCCTGGCAGCGGCCCAACGGCGAGCTCAGGATGACGTCGACATCGCCGCGCTCGCTGATGTGGCGGGCAGCGTGCGCGATCTGCTTCTTGCCCAGGTCGGTGAGCTCCGGGTTACCGCGGCCGGAGTACTTGCCGTCGCGGTTGAGCTCGGTCTGGCCGTGGCGCAGCAGGAGCAGGGTTGTGGGTTCGGTCTTGCCCATCCACGCGGTGGGTGAGACCCCAGCCGACTGTTGCTCGTCCTCGCCTTCGACGGGCTGCTCGGCGCGCTGCGCTGGGTCGTCCTGCGCCGCCTCGCCCTGCGTCTCCGCCTTCTTTCGCTGCGCTGGCTTATCCTGCGTGGTGTCGGCGGCCTCGTCCGACGGCTGGTCGAGGTCGAAGAGCATGTCCGCGCCCTCCGCGTTGTCGGCCTGGGACACAGCCGACGCAGCCCCAGCTGTGGCCAGCTCATCGTCGATCCACTGGCCACCCTCGCGGTCGTCCATCGCGCGGTTGGCCAGCTCATCGGCGCGCGCGTTCTGGGCACGCGGCACCCAGGTGTAGCTCACCTGCGCCAGCTGGCCCTCGATGCGCTTAACTTCCTGCGCCAGCGGCTTCATGTCCGGGTGCTTGATCTTCCACCGGCCGGACATCTGCTCCACCACGAGCTTGGAGTCCATGCGCACATCCACGCTCAGGCTCCCCGGCTTCACGCCCTGCTGCCCCGCGATCTCCACCGCCAAGTTCAGGCCGTTGATCAGCCCCTGGTATTCGGCGACGTTATTGGTGGCGTGCTTGATGAACTGCCACACACAGCCGACCTCCG
Organism: Corynebacterium sp. UMB4614; assembly: GCF_030217065.1. Lineage (NCBI taxonomy): Bacteria > Bacillati > Actinomycetota > Actinomycetes > Mycobacteriales > Corynebacteriaceae > Corynebacterium > Corynebacterium sp. UMB4614. The sequence goes on along the minus strand of NZ_JASONC010000001.1, from coordinate 14,788 downwards.
CCCCCGCGGCGTCTTTGACCGACGAGCCGGTACCCGCCGGCCCCGGGTTCCCGCGCGAACCGCCATCGCATTCCACGCTCAAGCGCATGTTGCCTCCCATATCTTCCGCTGCCTTGCCTTCCCTACTCCACCGATAACGCTTGCTCGCTGCTCACCGCCGCACCGCTGACACGCGGGGCGCGCCAGTGTCGACTAACGGCGTTGCTCGAAGCCGCCCGTGCTGGCCTCGTGCACCGTCCACGGGTCCGTGCGCTGCTCCAGCACTTCGGTGTCCACGCCCAGCTTCTGGCCCACCAACGCGGCCGCCGCCCCGCACCACGGGTACTCGCTGGCCCAGTGTGCGGTATCGATCACCGGGCAGCCCCCAGCGCGCAGGTGCTCGTCCACCGGGTGGTGGCGCAGATCGGAGGTGAGAAAGCAGTCCACGTCCATGCGCGCAATGGTGCCCAGGAAGCTATCGCCCGCGCCGCTGGCCACCGCGACCGTGCGGATCAGCTTCTCCGGGTCGCCGGCCGCACGCACGCCCCAGACCGTCGACGGCAGCCGGTCAGCCACCCGCTGGGTGAACTGGCGCAGCGTCATCGGCTCGTCGAGCTCGCCGACCCGGCCGATGCCCAGGCCCTGCTCCCCCAGGTCTCCGGCGTGGCTCTCCACCACGTCATAGGCAACCTCCTCGTAGGGATGGGCGCGCAGCAGGGCTGCCCGCACCTTCTCCCGCAGGTGGGCTGGGGCGACGAACTCAACGCGCAGCTCGGCCACCCGCTCCAGCTCGCCGCGGGACCCGATGTGCGGGCTGGCCGCGTCACCTGGGCGGAACTGCCCGGTGACGCGGAATTCGAAGGAGGCTTCCGAATAGTCCCCGTCCACGCCCGCGCCGGCGTCGAAAATTGCCTGCTTCACCGCCTCCGCGGAATCGACCGGGACCGTGAAGCCCCACTTGTCGATCGGGTTCGGGATCGGGCGCAGCGGGCGACCCGCGCGAACCCCGAGCAGCTCCGCCAACACATCGTTGACCCCCGGGCGCGCCGAGTCAGCGTTCGTGTGCGCGGCGAAGAGCGCGACCCGGTTGCGGATCAGCTTGTGCACAATCCGGCCCTTCGGATGATCCGCCGGAACCCCGGTGACCCCGCGCAGCAGCAGCGGGTGGTGGACCACCAGCATGTCCGCGCCCGAGTCGATCGCAGCATCCACGACCTCGTCCGTGCAGTCCAGCGCGAAGGCCACCTTGGCCACGGGCTCGGCGCGGTCCCCGCAGATCAGACCGACCGCGTCCCAGGACTCCGCCAGCTTCGGCGGGTAGGCCTCCTCCAGGCAGGCGACAACCTGGCCCACCGTCAGCTGCGCAGCATCCGAGGTGGTCTGGGGGTTACTCGCGGTGGTCGTCACGCGGGATCACGCTCCTTGGTGGCTTGAGTGACCCGGGCCGGGCGGCCCGGAATTGTTTTCCACTGTATCCCGTCCGAACCCCCGCTGTATCCGGTCTGCTCCCCCACCCGATCCACCCACCGCCCCACCGCGCCGGGATGTCCTCCCACCGCTCGCCCCGCACCAGGAACACCGAGCTGGCACAGTGGCCACACTGCAATGGCACAGTGGCCGCACTGCAATGGCACAGTGGGTGGCATGAAAAAGATCCTGCTTATCGACGTCGACGGCACCCTCATCGACTCCTACCCCGGCATCCGCGCCTCATTCATCCACGCACTGAGCACCCACGGGTACGCCATCCCGGACGAGGACTTCCTCCGCGGGCTGCCCGGTCCCCCGATGCGGGACTCCATCGCCGCTGCGGGCGTCCCTGCCGAGCAGGTCGAGACGGTCATGGCCAATTACAGCAAGCACCAGTCCAGCGGCGGCTGGCTGGATTCCGCCCTCTTCCCCGGCATCCCGGAACTCCTGACCGAGTGGCGGGAGGCGGGCCACATCCTGGCCACCGCGACGTCCAAGTCCTACACCGGTGCCCTTCGTGCCCTGAAGCACTTCGGGCTGCTGGAGTACTTCGACTACCTCGGAACCGCCGAAGATGACGGCGGACCGCGACAGCACAAGGAGGACGTCGTCGCCTACGTCATGGGACTCATCAACGCCGAGCACGAAACGGACCCCTCCCAGTTCCTGATGATCGGCGACCGCAAACACGACGCGCAGGGCGCTACGAGCCAGGGCATAGATTGCGTGCTGGTGAACTGGGGTTATGGTAGTCAGCAAGAGTTGGCCCAGGTTCCCCTGATCGCCAACACCCCAGAAGAGCTCAAAAGCATCGTTGAGCAGCGCTGAAGCTCGTGACACGCGCGGCGAAAATCCGCCGCCATGAACGTGCTGAGCGCGCAGCTCCACGAACCGAGAAGCACAAAGGAAGCTATGCCTGACCCTGACGCGGCCAAGCCCCTATCCCTCATCACCGTCGTGTGCACCGGCAACATCTGCCGTTCCCCGATGGGAGAAATCATGCTGGCAGACGCGCTGGCGAAGAGCGACGACCCCCGCCTGCAGAATGTCACCGTAAACTCCTGCGGCCTGGGCGATTGGCACGTCGGGGACGGCGCGGACCCGCGGGCAGTCAAGCAGCTGGCCGATCAGGGCTACGACGGCTCCGAGCACGTCGCCGCGACCTTCGGGCCGGAGCACGAGGCCGCGGATATCTTCCTCGCGATGGATAAGGGGCATGTCACGGGCCTGAAGCGCCGGGGCGTGGACCCGCAGAAGATCCACCTCTACCGCGCTTTCGACCCCGCGAGCGTGACCGTGGATCGCCCGCACCCCGAAGTCGCGGACCCCTACTATGGCACCGAGGCGGACTTCGCGAATGCCGCTGAGGAAATCGAGGCCGCCGTGCCGGGCATCGTCGAGTTCATCGAGTCGATCCTCGACGAGCAGGAGAACTAGCGAGGCCTCAGGACGTCGCGGCAGTCGCGGTGAGCTAGAAACGCTCGCCGTCTCCCGGCTGATTCCAGCCGAAGCCGCGTCGTTTGGCCGCCTTGCCGTAACGGGCGGCCATCGCGTCCTCCTGCCGCTGTGTCTCCTGGCGTTGAGTCTCCCGCGACGGTTCGGTGAGGACGTCGCCCGCTACCCCGTTGGCGCCCGTAGCCTGCTCGGTGCCGGTGCCCGCAGCACCGACTGCCGCCTTCTCCCCCTCGTTCGAGACCGCGCCCGCAGCAGCGCCCGCCGTGGCCAGCTGCTCGTTTTCCAGCTGCTCGCGGCGGCGCTCCTTGATCTCCGACCAGATGAACCACCCCAGCAGGATCGGAGCGATGATGCCGAAGGCGATCCACTGGATGCCATAGGAAAGATATGGGCCGGACTCGATCTTGGGCAGCGGAATCGGGTGCGGTGCGACCCCTGCGTCCCCGGCGCGATCAGTGATGGCCTCGGTGGACTGCTCGTCGAGCTGCACGTAGTCGTGCGCCAGCGTCAAGCCCGTCGCCGCGCCGATCTGCTCGGCGTTCACGCTGGTGGTCTGCTTAGCACCCTCCGCGTCGATCACCCCGCGGTCGTTCTTTCCCTCCCCGAGCCGGACGTAGCCGGTCAGCTCCATCTCCCCTGCCGGGGCCTTCGCGATCAGTTCCGGGCGATTATCCCGACTCTCCGCGGGCACCCACCCGCGGTTGACTAGCACCGTGGTGCCGTCCGTGGTCTCGAATGGTGTGATGACCTGGTAGGCGGGCGCGGATTCCACGGGGCGGTTGCGCAGCAGCACCTCCTGCTGCGGCAGCAGCTTGCCCTGCAACCTCACGTGGCGCCACTCCTGCGCCTCCTCCACCGGCTTCGCAGGCTCCTGAGGCAGCACCTCCGAGACGGGCACGGGGGCCTGCTCCATCGCGGCCTTGAGCCGATCGTTGAACTCCGTGCGCTTGGTGTTCTTCCCCAGCTGCCAGGGCGCCAAGGTGTTGAAGGCGAAGTAGGTGAACAACAGCACGAAGACAGCCGAGAGGATCCAGCCCGGCGTCAAAAAAGCCCGAAAGCCGCGCTTCGGCTCCTGGCCGCGCTGTGGATCGACCGCCATCGTTCATTCCTCCCGTCGGGCCTGCCTGCTGCCGGCAGAGAACCGGCTAGCAAAGGACTCGCTTTACGAGAAACAACTCTAGCCCGCCCTCCCCGGCGCTCAAGAACCCGCAGACGCCGCGCCACTGCAGCCAATACACAGATTCCCCCGAGGATCTCCCGACGACACTGTGACTTTCCAGGCTTTCACCCCACGCAACAGCGTCACATGTGCGTGAAATAAAAAGAAACCCTCGCGAACCTACTGTTCGCAAGGGTTTGACTCGGTGCGCTCTGACGGGTTCGAACCGCCGACCTACTGGGTGTAAACCAGTTGCTCTTCCAGCTGAGCTAAGAGCGCGCAACAGCTAGAGAGATTAGCCCAGCCATCCCGGCGGGGCAAATAGGCCCAGGGCTAACGCTTCGCGCCGCGCGCGACCAGGCACGCAGCCTGCCAATCCCCCAGCCGCTCCGAACCGGTCTGCACCATGCCACCCAGCTGCGCGGACTCCGCGACCTCACCCGGCTGAATGGAGTTCTCCAGCCCTGGGGCCGGGGTCAGCACCCAGACGCGACCGTCCTCACTCAGGGAATGGTTGGCGTCCATCAGCCCGTCGACCAGGTCGCCGTCCTCCTCGCGCCACCACAACAGCACCACGTCAACGAGCTCGTCGGTATCCGGGCCCAGCAGTTCCTCGCCGATTGCGTCCTCGAGGGCCTCGCTGATCGAGGAGTCGCAGTCCTCGTCCCAGCCGAGCTCCTGAATGATCGTGCCGCTGGAGACCTCCAGCAGCTCTGCGCAATTCAGTCCCTCCGAGCCTTTCTCGTCGCGGACTGGGGCGCTGGGAGTGTTACCCACTGTTGTGAAAAACCTTTCTGGTGTAGCTCAAGACCAGCTCCTTGCTGATCATCTAATGTGACCCAAGCTAACACAGCAGACCTTAAGGTGGGACACATTTTTCACGATTCTCCCCGCCCATCCTCCTCTCCCCGCGGATAAAGCTCCGCCACGTTGCCTGCGGCACTCCACGCCCACTCATCGCCAGCGCCATGCCAGTACCGTGCCCGTACCGCGCCAAGCCACCTATCACGCCCTCCCGCCACCGACCCCGAATACGTAGGCTGGGGAGGAAGAACAACCCCTTAAGCGAGGAGGCACGCCATGGCCAACAAGCCACAATCAGACTCCGAGGACCGTCGCACACCCAGCGCCGGGAAGGACACCCACTTCGGCAACATCCGCGACGGGGTGGCGTCCTACCTCGTCGACAGCGACCCGGAGGAAACCCAGGAGTGGATGGACTCCCTGGACGGGCTGCTCGACAACGCCGGCCCGGACCGCGGCCGCTACCTCATGCTCCGCCTCCTCGAGCGCGCCACCGCCAAGCGCGTGCCCCTGCCGCCGCTGACCTCCACCGACTACGTCAACACCATCCCCACCACCATGGAGCCAGAGTTCCCAGGTGATGAGGAGATGGAGAAGCGCTACCGCCGCTGGACCCGCTGGAACGCAGCGATCATGGTGCACCGCGCCCAGCGCTCCGGCATCGGGGTGGGCGGACACATCTCCACCTACGCCTCCGCCGCACCCCTCTACGAGGTCGGGCTGAACCACTTCTTCCGCGGCAAGGACCACCCCGGCGGCGGCGACCACATCTTCTTCCAGGGCCACGCCTCCCCCGGTATGTACGCCCGCGCCTACCTCGAGGGCCGCCTCAGCGAAGAACAGCTCGACGCCTTCCGCCAGGAGGCCTCCAAGCCAGAGGTCGGGCTGCCCTCCTACCCGCACCCGCACGGCATGCCCGAGTTCTGGGAATTCCCCACCGTCTCCATGGGGCTGGGCCCGCTCAACGCGATCTACCAGGCACGCTTCAACCGCTACCTGCACGACCGCGGCCTGAAGGACACCTCCGAACAGCACGTCTGGGCCTTCCTCGGCGACGGCGAAATGGACGAGCCGGAATCCCGAGGCGCGATCCAGATGGCCGCGCTGCACAACCTGGACAACCTCACCTTCGTCGTGAACTGCAACCTCCAGCGCCTCGACGGGCCAGTTCGCGGCAACACGAAGATCATCCAGGAGCTGGAGAGCTTCTTCCGCGGCGCCGGCTGGAACGTCATCAAGGTCATCTGGGGCCGTGAGTGGGACGAACTGCTCGAAAAGGACCAGGACGGCGCGCTCGTGGACGTCATGAACAACACCACGGACGGTGACTACCAGACCTTCAAGGCCAACGACGGCGCCTACGTCCGCGAGCACTTCTTCAACCGCGACCCCCGCACCAAGAAGCTCGTCGAGGACATGAGCGACGAGGAGATCTGGGCGCTGCCCCGCGGCGGCCACGACTACCGCAAGATCTACGCCGCCTACGCCCGCGCGATGGAGACGAAGGACCAGCCGACCGTCATCCTCGCGCACACGATTAAGGGCTACGGCCTGGGCCACAACTTCGAGGGCCGCAACGCCACCCACCAGATGAAGAGCCTCAGCCTCGAGGACCTGAAGCAGTTCCGCACCAAGCAGGACATCCCCATCAGCGACGAGACGCTGGAGAAGGACCCCGAGCTGCCGCCGTACTACCATCCTGGCGCGGACGCCCCGGAGATCGAGTACATGCTGAACCGCCGCAAGGAGCTCGGCGGCTTCCTACCGGAGCGTCGCCAGCGCTTCGAGCCGCTCGCCGTGCCCGAGGTGGAGACCATGCGCAGCGCGCTGAAGGGCTCCGGCAAGCAGAAGGTCGCCACCACCATGGCGCTGGTGCGCATCGTGCGCGACTTCATGCGCGACGAGACCATGGCCGAGCGCCTGGTGCCGATCATCCCGGACGAGGCGCGTACCTTCGGCCTGGATTCCTGGTTCCCGACGCTGAAGATCTACAACACCCACGGGCAGAACTACACCCCGGTGGACCACGACCTCATGCTGAGCTACCGGGAGGCCAAGGACGGCCAGATCCTCCACGAGGGCATCACCGAGGCCGGCTCCGTGGGCAGCTTCATCGCCGCGGGCAGCAGCTACGCCACCCACGGCAAGGCCATGATCCCGCTGTACATCTTCTACTCGATGTTCGGCTTCCAGCGCACCGGGGATTCCATCTGGGCGGCCGCCGACCAGATGAGCCGCGGTTTCCTGATCGGCGCGACCGCCGGGCGCACCACCCTGACCGGCGAGGGGCTGCAGCACATGGACGGCCACTCCCCTGTTCTGGCGACCACCAACCCGGCCGTCGTGACCTACGACCCGGCGTTCGCCTACGAGATCGCCCACATCCTGCGCGACGGCGTGCAGCGCATGTACGGCGAAGGTTCCGGCCCGGACGGCGACGGCCAGGGCGAGGACGTCATCTACTACCTCACCGTCTACAACGAGCCGATGCACCAGCCTGCCCAGCCAGAGAACCTGGACGTCGAGGGGCTGCTCAAGGGCATCTACCTGTGGAGCCCGGCGGACAAGCTGGTCGGCATCGACGAGGGCATCACCGGGGACGCGGGCGAGGCCGAGGAACTGGAGCACACCGCGAACATCCTCGCCTCCGGCGTGGGCATGGGCCAGGCCATCCGCGCCAAGCAGATGCTCGCCGACTACGGGGTCAACACCAATATCTTCTCCGTAACCAGCTGGAACGAGCTGGCCCGCGACGGCCAGGAGGCCGGGCTGGAGGAGCTGCGCAACCCGGGCGAGGAGCCGCGCACTCCGTATATCCAGCAGGTGCTGGAGGGCTACGACGGCCCGTTCATCGCGGTCAGCGACTTCGCTACCGCGCTGCACGAGCAGGTGCGCCGCTGGGTGCCGGGTGATTTCATCAACCTCGGTGCCGATGGCTTTGGTTTCTCCGATACCCGCGCCGCCGCCCGCCGGTACTTCAACATCGACGCCGAGTCCATCGTGGTTGCTACTTTGCTCAGCTTGGCTCGTGAGGGGAAGATTGATCGGAAGATCGCCATCAAGGCCGCCGAGGACCTGAACGTCGGCGACCCGACGAAGGCTTAAGGTTCAGGAAGTTTAGGACGTTCAGGAAGGTAAGCAATGCCCGAGAATTCTTCTGCCGCCCCGCAATCCGGCTTCTCCGAGGACGCGAAGGCCAAGCTCGCCGCAGCCCTCGGCGGCTCGGTCGGCGCGGCGGGCGAGGAACCCGCCGCGAAGGCTTCGGGGTCCACTGCGAAAACCAAGGCTGCGGAAGCTCCCGCCGAGGAGGCCGGGGTGGCTGCCGGGCTGGCCCGCATCATCGAGGCCGCCTCTGGTCTGCCCCTGGAGGAGATCACCCCGAACGCCCGGATCGAGGAGGACCTGGCGATCGATTCGCTGTCGCGGATCGACATCATCACCCAGGCCGAGGATAAGTTCGGGGTGCGCATCGACGAGATGGACCTGCAGGCCAGCATGACGGTGAAGGAATTCGCCGAGCTCATCGAGGCCCGGCAGGCGGGCAACTAGACGGCGACGGGACAGCACCAAGAAAGGACATTTGCGAGTAAGCATGACTGATTCCGCAATCACGGATGTGCTCAACCAGGTCGCGGACTGGCCGGTGAACAACGTGGCGGCCGCGGCCATCACGCTCGGGGGTGGGGACGACGCCGACGGCACGGGAGGCGAGGCTGACGTCGTTACCCACGGCGACATGGAGCACGTCTTCCAGCTGGCCAGCGTCTCGAAGCTCGTCACCGCCTACGCCGCCCTGATGGCCGTCGAGGAGGGCGCCTTCGAGCTGGACGATAAGGTCCCGGCCGAGCTGGTGCCCTCCTTCGAAGAGCCCCCGACCGTTCGCGAGCTGCTCTCCCACGCCTCCGGCATCGAGTTCCGGAAGCACCGGCAGATGCGCCCGGCGCACACCCGGCGCATCTACTCCTCGGCGGGCTACGAGGTGCTGGCCAGCTTCATCGAGCAGGCCACCGAGATGACCTTCGCGGAGTACGTGCAGCTTGGCATCTGCGAGCCGTTGGGCATCGAGATCACCGTCGAAGGCTCCGCTGGCCACGGCTTCAGCGCCTCGGCGTCCGCGGTGACCACCCTGACCGAGGAGTTCCTGCGCCCGAAGCTGCTCGCGGAGCAGACCGTGGCCGAGGCACTGACTGTACAGTTCCCCGACCTGGTGGGTGTTGTGCCTGGCTACGGCCGCCAGACCCCGTGCCCGTGGGGCCTGGGTTTTGAGATTCACGGGGAGAAGCGCCCCCACTGGATGGGCGAGAACATGCCCGCCACGGTGGCCGGGCACTTCGGGCAGTCCGGCACCTTCCTGTGGTTCGCCCCGGAGCAGGGGCTGGCCGCGGTGGTGCTCACCGACGAGCCTTTCGGCGACTGGTCCAAGGACCGGTGGCCGGAGTTCAACGCCCAGCTGTGGGAGGCGATGGCCAACTAGGCCTGCCCTGACACCAGCGACTGGGCCTTGTGAGGCCCGCTCCGGAGCGCATAGGCCTCGGCGGCAAGGCGTCGGCGGTTAAGCCCCGGCCTTGAGCTTCTGGATGATCGCGTTGAGCACCTGCTGGCCGGTCTCGTAAGACCCGTCTGCAGCGCGCACGGCGATCGCGATCGGCACCACAGCGTCCGCTGCGACGGCACTGCCGTCCCCAGCTCCGCCACCGGCAAACGCACCTGCTGGCACCACGCCGAACTGGCGGACCAAATAGCCCCCGGTTTCGTCCGGCCCCCAACCACCCTTGAACGCGGACCCCGCCAACTGGCCGATGCCATAGGCGTGCCCCGGCATGATCTGACCCATCAGCCGGTAGACCTCACCGGCGGCTGGGTCCTGCCCCGCTGCCTCCGCCAGGCCCGCAGCGAAGGCAGCCTGCTGCGCCAGCGACCACCGGGTCTGCCCGTAGGCGCTAAAGCCCGGGCGGGTGACGGTCGGCTGCACCGAAACCTCCTGGCCGCTATACTCGCGGATCACCGCCGCGACCTTTTCGGCCGCAGCAGCCCCACCGCCGAGCGAGGCCCACAGCTGCTCCGCCGCGGCGTTATCTGAGGACTGAATGGCCCGGGCGGCGGCGGAGTTATCCCCTCCCCCGGAGCGCAGCGCGGCGATAGCTAGCGGCACCTTGATCGTCGACCACGCGGGCTCGGCACCACCCTGCAGCGGACCGGCCTGCAGCGCCCCGGCACCGCTGCCGAGACTCACACCGACCTGTGCACCGAACTGGGCAGAGACCTCCCGGACGATCGCATCGAGTGTCGCCTGGTCGATGGGTGCGCCCTCCGCGGTCTCCTCCCCTGTCGGTTGCGGCCCGCGCCGCTCCCGGTCCCGGCCCGGCTCCGCCCCGCGCGTGGGCTTGGGCCCCATGGCCTCGCGAGGGCCGGTCTGCGCCACGGTCGGTTCCTCCTCTTCCCGGTGGTCGGTGGGAATGGTGCAGGACGCCAACCCCAGACCGGTGGCCAGGACGGTTCCCGCGATCGCCGCGCGCCGGTTAAGCGATGTAGACATTGGCGTCGTTTCCGCCGGTGCAGTGCACGTACTCGCCGTTATCGCGGCAGCTCATGGTGTAGCTGGTGCCCGTGACATCGCTATAGGCCTCGACCACGTGGTTGAACTCGTCCTCGTCGCCGTCCAGGTAGGCGTCCACGTAGGCATCGCGCACGGCAAGGGCGAAGCTATCGCTGGTCGGGCCGGACTTCCAGACGCTATTCAGGTCGCCGCCCGGGTTCGAGCCCCGCGCCGAGCTGTTCACCGGGGTCGCGTACCCCGGGAGGCGCGGGTTCTTCGGACGGGACTCGGCCTCATCGTCGGTGTCTTCGTCATCGTCCTCGCGGTTGGCGTCCTCGTCGCGGTCGTCCCCTTGAGCGTCCGCGTCCTCGTCCTCGGAACCGCGGGCATCCGTTGCCTCGGACGAACTCACGGTGGTCTGGTCCGAGCTCTTCCCTTCGCCTGGCTTGCCGGTGAACCAGAAAGCCGCGAAGGCCGCGGCAGCCAGCAGCGCCAGGACCAACAGCACGATGATCAGGATGTTCCGCCCGTTGGACTTCTCCTCCGGCTGCTCCGGGTAGCCCTGGTTCTCGTAACCCTGGCCCTGCCACTGGCCACCCGGGCCCGCGTAGCCCTGCTCCGGGTAGCCCTGGTTGCCGTAATTCGGCCCGCCGTAGCCCTGGTTCTCGTAGCCCTGCCCTTGCCACTGGGCGCTCTGCCCCTGGGCGCCATAGGGGTTCTGCTGCGCCCACTGCTGGGATGCACCAGCGCCATAGCCCGCGCCAGCCTGTCCCCACTGGCCGGAGCCTTGCGATCCCCACTGGCCGGCGCCTTGCTGGGCCGACGGGCCGGCGCCCGGCTGGGCCCAGGGATTGGCGCCCTGTTGGCTCGATCCATCGGCAGTTGGGGTGTCACCTGGGCGACGGTACTGCGGTGGCTGCGGGCCCGAGGCGTCCCCGCTCTCGGCGCCGGTGTCATCAGGGTGGTGATCTTGTGGCTTCGTCATGCCCCTAAAGTTAGCGCACGCCGCGGACAACACCATGCACCCGAGCGACCTAAACAAACGCGTCGCAGCGCTGACCGTTAGACTGGCTTTCACAAGAGCTCACCCTGGGTCTGCGGTGCCCCGTGTGATCGGTGCCGTGTGGTCGGCGCCGTGTCACCGGTACCGGGTGATCAGCACCGCCGACCGGCAGGCCCAAAGAAGGAGGCGATCGTGGCCCACCCAGCACATGCCCGATCCCGGTCCCGCCAGCTACTTTTCCTGGCGTGCACCCTCCCCGTGCTGGCCACCGCGACCGCGTGTGGCTCGGGGGAAGAAGAGCCCACCGGAAAGACGTCCGAGGCCACGAGCTCCAGCACCCAGCCCACGACGAGCAGCAGTGCGTCCCCCACCACCTCGACGAGCGATGCGGCCCCCAACCCCACCCTGGCTAGCGATGCCGACCAGGCGGACGAGGGCACGCCGGAGCCGGCGACGTCGCCCCACCACAGTGCGCCACAACCCGACCGCAGCAACGCGGCGGCAAACACCCCAAGAACGCCGGCGCCGAGCGCGCCAGACTACAACTGTCGCAACCGCAGCGCCCCTCCGCTGAACAACACCACCATCCCGATGGCCGGCGGCGGCAGCTTCCACTACACGCTGAAGGCCAACCGCTATAACCCCTGCAAGACGCTGTCCTGGATCCACATCGCCGGCGAGCACGACGGGCCCAAGGAGACAGTGCTGCTCTACCACAACGGCAACCCGGTGAACTCCCCACAACCGCGACTGATCACCGCCGTCACCGGGATTCAGCGCCTCGGGGACGACGCCGTCCAGGTCACCTACCGCACCGCGCAGGGCGCAACCGGCTCCGTCACCACCCGAGCCACCGGCAACGGCGTCCAGGAGGAATCCACCCTCCCACCGGGCGTGGACAGCAGCGCGCCGCGACTGGCCGGAGCACACAGCTAGCCGCTGACCCACATTTTGGGGAACTCTGCCCCCACCTTCACTACACTGAATGCATTTATGCCGACATCGCTAAGCCTTTCAGCGAGCAAGTGTGAGGAAGGACCCCACCGTGACAGACAACCCACCCGGCCTGCCACCCGAACAAGCAGCCGCTCAGCGGCGCAAGGAAGAGGCCGCAGCCGGCGCGCAGCGGGCAGCAGAACGCGCCCACCAGGAGCGCGCCCGGCGCCGCGAAACCCAAGCCGCGATGACCAGGCGCGCTCGCATCGCCCTGGCGAAGGCCTCCAGCGGTGAGCGCTCCATTCACCCGGCCCTGATCCCCGGCATCGACGTCGAAAACACCGACGCGGAGTTCAAAACCAACAAGCCGGTCTTCGCCGTGGCGCTCCTCGCCGCGGTCGGCGTGCTGGCATGGGCGATCATCTCACCCGAAAACCTCGCCGAGACCGGCGGGGCGATGCGCGAGTGGGTGGTCGTGCACTTCGGCTGGATGTTCACCACGATCATGATCGCCGCCCTGGTGTTCCTGCTGGTCGTGGGTCTTGGCCCAACGGGCAAGATTCGGCTCGGAGCGGATGATTCCGAGCCCGAGTTCTCCACCTTCGCCTGGATTTCCATGCTCTTTGCCGCGGGCCTGGGCATCGGCCTGATCTTCTACGGCCCGATGGAGCCACTGACGCACTTCCTCAACCCGCCACCGTTTGCTGGCGTGGAAGCGGGGACGCAGGACGCCGTGTTCCCAGCGCTGACCGCCGCGATCCTCCACCAGGCTTCCCTGCCGTGGGTGGTCTACGCGCTGGTCGGCGGGTCGCTAGCCTATGCCGCCTTTCGCCGTGGGCGCCTGCCGCTGATCTCCTCGCTCTTCGAGCCGCTAATCACCGACCCGAATAACCGGGTCACGGGCAGGATCATCGACATCTTCGCCGTGCTGGTCACCCTCTTTGGCACCGCGACCTCCCTGGGTATCGGCGCTCTGCAGATCCGCACGGGCACCTCGATCATCACCGGCAAGCCCCTGGAGGGCGACGGCGTGGTGGTGGCGATCATCTCCATCCTCACCGTTGTCTTCATCATCTCGGCGACCTCGGGGGTCAAGCGCGGCATCCGCATCCTGTCGAATACGAACATGGGTCTGGTCATCGCTCTGGGCCTATTTGTGCTGATCACCGGACCGACGCTGTTCATCTTCGACCTGCTGCCGGTCACCGTGCTGCAGCTGTTCCACAACTTCATCGACATGATGTCCACCAACCCCTCCGAGGGCCCGGTGGAGAAGGAGTTCGTCACCGCCTACACCATGCTCTTCTGGGCCTGGTGGATCTCCTGGTCCCCGTTCGTGGGCATGTTCATCGCGAAGATCTCCAAGGGCCGCACTCTGCGCCAGTTCGTCACCGTGGTGCTGCTCGTCCCGTCGGGCCTGTCTATCGCCTGGTTCGTCGTCTTCGGCGGCACCACCATCTGGCGCACCCTCAACGGCGACCCGATCGAGATCAAGGGCTCGGGCGAGAACGTCATGTTCGACCTCATCGACAAGCTGCCGTTCTCTGGCTTGGTGAACATCATCGCGCTGATCGCGATCATCATCTTCTTCAACACGGCCGCGGACTCCGCGACGAACGTGATGGGCTCGATGTCCCAGAGCGGTCGCCCGGTGCCTTCCCTGCCCGTGACGATCATCTGGGGTACCGCTCTTGGTTCGGTCGCCCTCTTCCTGCTTCTCGCTGGTGGCGACGACGCCCTCTCCGGCCTGCAGGCCATCATGGTGTCCTGTGCGCTGCCGTTCGCGGTGATCCTCATCGGCGTGATGGTGGCGTGGGCGAAGGATCTGCACAATGACCCGGTGATGCTGCGGCGTCGTTTCGCCGTGGAGGCGATCGACCGAGGCGTGCGCCGGGGTCTGGACGAGCACGATGGCCACTTCATCTTCGGCGCCACCCAGGTGCCGGAGGGCCAGGGTGCTGCTGAAGCCGTGGACGTGGAGGACGAGTCCTTCCACACCTGGTACACCGACAATGCCTCGGAGGACTACATCGTCCACAAGCTGGAAGAGAAGGCCAGCGAGCAGATCGAGCGCGAGGAGTTCGAGAAGGCCGTCGCCGACGCTGAGGCCCGAGCCGAGGCAGAGGCTGAGATCGCCAACGATGCCCGCGCCATGGAGGACTACTGGACCGAATATGTGTCCGACTCCGACGCGGAATCAGATTCCGGGAATGCCTCCGCGGAAGATACGCAGGGCAAGGGCAGCGATGCTGCCAAGGGCGAGGACGATAGTTCCCGCTAGCTCCGGTTAGCGCGGTGGCGCGTACCCCTCCCAGCATGCGCCCCGGCTGTGGAAAGAAATATGGCCCAGGCTTTAAAGCCTGGGCCTTTTGCTCCCCCAGCTGGATTCGAACCAGCAACCACTCGATTAACAGTCGAGTGCTCTGCCATTGAGCTATGGGGGAAT